>CAZHPN010000009.1:0-59221 GCA_964534375.1 uncultured bacterium
CGCTCGTCGGTGTCCGAAATGCGCGACATGGCGTCCGATATCCAGCGCCGGCTCAACAGCTTGGAGCGCGGCTCCGAGTATCCGATCCTTCGCGAAGCGCACCGCCGCGACCTGCAATACAGCGCCGACATTCAGACGTTGCAATCCGAGTTGGCGGGCCTGCGCAACGAAGCCGGCCAGGCGAACTCGAACGATCCGGGCGCGGCGGACATCAACGCCAACGCCGCGTCGTACGAAGCGACGCTGCAAAGCCTGGCGCCGCGGCTGACCGCGCTCGACGGCAAGATCGACGCGAAGAAACGCGAGCGGCTCGCGTATTTCCGCACCGAACTGGCGACGCTGCGCGCCCCGATTCCCGATTTCGATCGCGCGATCGACGGATTGATGGCGCAGGCCGGCAACCAGTTGGCGACGGTCGCCGCGCAGGAACTGGCCGGGATTGAGCAACAAGTCCTGGAATACGCCCAGCGGGCCGACCTGGGGATTATCGACGTGGCGTGGCGCGCCACGCGCGGGTCGTCGCGCGACATCAAAAAACAACAACAACAGATGGAAAAAGAATTGCGCGAATTCCAGCGGCTGCACAAACCGGCCGCCGGTGAAGCGCCGGCCGCAGCGCCGGGCGTCGCGCCGCCCCCGGCCAATCCGCCGGGCCAAACGCCGCCGCCATCGGCGCCGGCGCCGGCCGGCGAACCGACGCCGCCACAGCCCCCGCCGCCGAGCAGCGGCCAGTGAGCGGGCAGGAGCAATGAAGAAGATGAACGGTTCGAGTCATTGTCTTTTCCGGACGGCGCTGGTGCTGTCCGTTGTCTGCCTCGCCGGAACGTTCGCGGCGACGGCCTGGGCGGCGCCGGACGCGTCGGCGGCGCCCGCCGGCAAGAGCGTGGGCTACCCCGACACGCTGGATGGAGTGCGGGCGCAAATCGCCGACCTCGAGAAACAGATCTTCCAGTTGAACGCGGATGCGGAAAAACTGGTGAGCGTTTCCGATCAGGACAAGCGCAACGCGATTCACAAACAGATCAAAAGCTTGCGGTTGCAGGTGCGGTTGCTGCAGCATCGTTCGGAGCAACTGGAAAACGCGACGAACCAGAGCGGCGCCGATCAGATCCGCGATCGCTACCGCCAGCGCATCGTCGAATTCGAAGCGCAGAAGACGGCGATCCGCCGCGAAACGATTTCGCGTTTCGAGGCCGCGCTCGCGCAGCATCCGGACAGCCACTTGGCCCCCGACATTCTCTGGCGGCTGGCCAACCTTTACTTCGAGGAAGGCCACGCGGAATACCTGGAAGCGTGGGACCGTTACGAGAACGAAAGCAACCAATTGGTGACCCAGGGCGCGACGCACATCGTGCCGGAAGAGCCGAAACACAACTATGCGCGTTCGGTGGAAATGCTCGGCCGCATCCTGCGCGAGTTTCCGAATTACGAACACAAAGACCGCGTCCTGTATCTGATGGCCTACTGCCTGCAGGAACAAAACGACGACGACCGCGCGTTGCTGTTTTACCAACAGCTGATCAAGGAAACGCCGGAATCGGATTACGTGCCCGAATCCTACGTCCGGATGGGCGAGATCTATTTCGGCCGCGACCAATTCGACCGCGCCATCGAGCGCTACCAGCAGTTGCTCAAGTATCCGAATTCGAAGTTTTACGACAAAGCGCTCTATAAGCTCGGGTGGTCGTACTACAAGATGAGCAACTACGAGAACGCGGTGAAGTACTTCACCGAGGTGCTCAACTACTACCACAACCGGCCGCTGACGGCGCGCGGCAAGGGCAAGGCCGACGACCTGATGCAGGAATCGATCGATTACATCGCCATAAGCTTCACCGAATCCGAAGGGCAGAACGGCGCGGTCGCCGCGACGGCGTTCATGAAGCGCATCAACAATCCGGAACTCGGCCGGCAAATTCTGGCGAAGGTCGGCGAAGTGTACGACGAGCGCACCGATTACGAGGCCGCGCGGCAGGCTTATCGCGCATATCTGGACAACTTCCCGATGGGCCCCGAGGTGCCGGAGATCTACAGCAAGATCGCGCAGACGTATGAAAAAGAATCGCGTTTCGAAGACGCGGTGGCGATCTACACCGAAATCGGCGAGCGCCTCGGGCCGGACAGCGAATGGGCGAAACAGAACGGCGCCCGGACGGCCGACGTCGAACGCGCGGCGAAATTCCGCCAGACCTCATTGCTCGCGGCGGCGACTTACCACCACGAGAAAGCGCAGCATACGTCCGGCGCGGAATCGCAGGCGCATTATCAGAAAGCCACGGAAAATTACGCGTCGTACCTGAAGTTCTTCCCGGATTCGGACAGCGCCTACGAAACGTCGTTCAACCTCGCCGAATGCTATATGGAATTGCAGATGTACCCGCAGGCCGCCGAAGCGTACCAGCGGGTCATCGCGACCAAGAAAGACAAGGATCTGTGGACCAACGCCTTGTTCGACAACGCCAAGGCCTACGAACTGCTAGTCGAAAAGGAAGGCGGCCTGCCGAACAAAGAGGCGATCGAGCAGCGCGACGCCCAGGCGGGGAAGGGCGACACGTCGGGCGCGCCGAAGGGCTTCGAGATCAAGCCGACGGCGATGAGCGACTCCACGCAGAAATGGCTTAAAGCGCTCGAGATGCACACGACCGAGTTGCCGAACTCCGACAAGAGCCCGGCGATGCTTTTCAAGATGGGCGAAATCTACTACCTGCACGGCGATTTCGACAACGCCCGCAAGGTGTTCGAGCAAGTGTTCGACAAGTATCCGTCGAATTCCATCGTCGCGGTCGCCGCGTACGATTACATCGAGTCGTACAAGCAGCGCAACGACTACGCGGGGATCATCGCCGCGACGCAGCGGCTGCCCAAGAACGCAGCGGTCGGCATCACGCCGGAGCAGGTGAAGAGCCTGAAGGCCGGCGCCACGATGAAAATCGCCGAAGAGAAAATGCACGAATCGACGGCGACCGACAACGTTGACAAAAACCAGGTGCTCGACGCGATCGCCGAGTACGAACGCGGCATCGCGGCCAATCCGAACGACAAAAAGGCCGACGTCGCCGTGCTCAACATCGCGGTCGCGTACGAAAACCAGATCAAAGATCTGGTCCGCGCCAACGAAGCGTACATGCGCCTCGCGCGGGACTACCCGCAAAGCGAACACGCGCCCGACGCGTTGTTGCACGCGGCGTTCAATTACCAGATCTTGATCGAATTCGATAAGGCGCGCGAGGCGTACGAAAACTTCTACCGGGCGTACCCGAGCAACAAAGAAGCGGGCAATGCGCTGTTCAACGCCGCCGCACTGTACGAAGAATCCGGCCAGGGCGGGTCGGCCATTTCGCTCTACGAGCAATATCTCGGCCGCTACGCCACCGCTGCGGACGCGTCGGAAACCGCCTTCACGATCGCGCGGCTGCGCGAAAAAACGGGCGACACGTCGGGCGCGGAACGCGCCTACGAAGACTACGCCAGACGCGGCGTGGACGACGCCTCGCGCATGAGCGAAGCCTATTTCCGCTGGGGCAAGCTGCTGGAAAACCGCGGTTCGACGGCCGAAGCCGAGAAACATTACTTGCAATCGGTCGCCGTCTTCATCAAAGCCAAGGCGCTGGACCCCAACGCCGAGTCGCGGTACGCCGCGGAAGCGCAATTCGAGATCGCCCAGCGGTTCTATGGCACGTACAAGTCGATGAACTTCACGGGCAACGTCAAGAAAGATGCGGCGATCCTCAAGGAAAAGGCCGAAGCGTTCAAAAAACTGAAGGATTACTACGAGCAGACTGTGACCTTCGGCAATTACAAATGGGCGACGGCTTCGTTGCACATGATCGGCGTCATCAATCAGGACTTTTCCGAGACGTTGTTGAAAGCGCCGATCCCGAAAGACCTGCCGCAAGACAAGGTGGACGAGTACATGTTCAAACTCGAGGAACTCGCGTTCCCGATCAAGAACCGCGCCCTCGAAGCATTCAAACAGAACGTGCAGAAGGGCATCAACGAGCGGCTGATCAATGAATGGATCGTCAAGAGCTACATCGAATTGAAGCGGCTCCAGCCGCAGACGCTCGAGCCGAAATTCGAGAAATCCGTCATCAATGAAGCGCCGTCGCTGGCCCTGACCGGCATCGACCCGACGCTGCCCGCGGCGGCGCCCCTGCCGCCGGCCGGCGGGCCGGCCGCGCCGGGCGGCGCGGCCCCGTCGCCGCCGCCGAGCGGCGGCGCCTCGGAGGCGCAGCCATGAAAGCGCTGAAGATTTCGGGCCGGATGATGGTTTTCGCCCTGGTCGTTTTGTTCGTGACGAACGCGTGCGCCTCGGCGCCGACGAAGCCTACGCCGCCCCCGCCGCGGCCGATGGCGCGGCCGGCGGCGAGTACGACGCCCGGCGTGACCGTGCTGGATTTGGCCGGGCCCGACGCCGCGCGGCAATATATGCAACAGGGCAACAGCGCGGCAGGCGCCGGCGAATGGAAACGCGCGGAAGAATTGTACAGCCGGGCGATCAAGATCGACCCGCGGCTGGCCGAGGGCTATTACAACCGCGGCGTCGCCCGATTGAAGCTGGGCAATAACGAGAGCGCGTCCAAAGACATGCGCGTCGCGTTGCAGTTGAAACGCGACTACCGTGCGGCGACCGTCAACCTCGGCGCGGCGTACCTGGCGACCGGCCGGCTCAACAATGCGTTGCAGCAATTCAACAACGTCGTGAATCAGGATCCGGCGAACCTCGACGCGAAGAACAACCTGGGGGCGGTGTATCTCCGGCTGGGCCAATACGATCGCGCCGAAGAGTTGTTCAAGGAAATCCTGCGGCGCGATTACAAGTTCATTCCGGCGCACGTCAACATGGCGCTGGTCACGTACTACCGCAACAAGCCGCAACTGGCCGAGCGCATTTTCAAGAACGCGGAGAAGCTCGATCCGAAAAACGACGACCTGGTCGCGAACTACGGTTACATGTTGATGACTATGGGCGAACTGAACCTCGCTCGCGCGCAGTTCGAGAAAGCGCTGACGATCAATCCGAACAACCCCACCGCGCTGACCGACCTCGGGGCGCTGGAAATCAGCCTGCGTCAATTCGACCAGGCGTCGGCGCACTTGGAGCGGGCGATCCAGATCGACCCGTCCAACGCGCGCACCTGGGTCAACGTGGGAATCGTTCGACGCGTCAAAGGCGACACGGACGGCGCCGAAACGGCGTACAAAACGGCGATCGGCATCGACGCCAGTTTGGCCGACGCGTACCTGAACTACGGCATCCTGATGGAAGAAAGCCGCCAGGACCGGCAGAGCGCGATCGACGAGTATTCGCGGTATTGGCAGGCCGTTCGCGACAAGAACGAAGCCAATCCGCGCGTCCCGGAATGGATCGACACGTTGCAGAAGGGGCCCGTGGCGGCCGCGCCGGCGCCGAAAGGACCCGCGCCGAAAGGCGAGGCGACGCCGGAAACGCAAGAATTGAAAGGCGATGACGAACCCGCGAGCGGCGCGCCGCCGCCCGCCGGAGGCGGACAATGAAGAAACTATTATTGGCAGTGTGTTTTGCGGGACTGCTGTTCGGCGTCGTGTTGGCGCTGGGCGCGATCGAGAAAGCCCGCGCCGATAACTACATGGAGCTGGACCCGATCGTGGTCGAAGGCCAGATTCAACGGCCGGAAGCCGCGTACATCATCCAGCGGGCCACGTTGGAATTCGGCATGACCGCCAAGAAGCGCAGCTTCATCGGCAAGGTCAAGACATCGATCGACGGCGCGCCGTTCTAACGGGCGGCGCGGAAGGGCGGTCGGCGGACAGCGCTCGCATGGCGCCGGTTCGATCGCGCGGTGAGAAAGGAACGGGTAGATGGCGGAAAATATCAATCGGGTCTTGAAAATAGGCCTGATTCAGGACGGCGTCCTCGTCGAGGACACGGTCTTGGGCAAGCAGCAGGGTTTGTCGGTCGGAACCGACCCGAAAAACACGCTGTTGATCAACGATCCCTCGCTGCCGCGGCGGCATCAATTGATCGATTGGTCGGCGAAGGGTTATCGCCTGCAGTTCCTGCCGGAGATGAAAGGCCGCCTGCTCATCGACGAACATTTTGTCGACTTCGCCAAACTGATCGCGACGGGCCAGGCGGCGAAGTCCGGCGCGGGTTATGAGGTTCTGCTGAAGCCCGATTACAAGGGCAAGATCGCCGTCGGCGAAAGCACGATCCTCTTCCAACTCGTGCCGCCGCCGGCCCCGCCCGCGCCGGTCGTGCTGCCGAAGGAAATCCGCGGCGGATTTTTCCGCAACATCGACATCATGTTTGTCGCGATTCTGATTTTCAGCGCGCTGGCCCATACCGGGGCCGCGTTGTACTTGCAAACGATGAATCCCGGCGAAGAAGAAATCATTCAGGTCGCCGCGGAACAACTCGTCGCCAAGTTCGACAAGGAAGACATCATCGTTCCCGAAGAGAAGAAAAAGGACGACGAAGCGGCCGGCGCCGAAAAGAAGAAAGGCGGCGGCGCGAAGGGCGGCGGCACGGAGGTGAAAGTCGAATCCAAGGGCGTGCTTTCGCTGCTGACGCGCGCCAGCGGCAACGGCGCGATGGCCGACCTGTTGAAAGGCGGCATCGGCGACAACCTTAAAGATGCAATGAACGGCATCGGCGGCGTCCGAATCGGCAAGGAAGGCGACACGGGCGGCGGCACCCGCGGCGACGGAACCGGCGGGCCGGGCTCGGGCAGCGGCACCGGCATCGGCGACATCGGGTCGATCGGCTCGGGGGGGTCCGCGGACACCGGCAATCGCTCGGCGCACATGGTCAAAGCCAAGTTGGCCACGGGCGGCGGCGGCGTGACCGGCAAGATTGACGCCGAGAAAGTCCGCGGCTACATTCGCAGCCAACTTGGCGGCGTCCGCCATTGTTACGAAATGCAACTAAACGTCGACCGCAACCTGCAAGGGAAGGTGAAGGTATTGTTTTCGATCGACTCTTCGGGCTCAGTCGCCAGTTGCTCGGTCACCGAAAACTCGATGGGCAACACCCTGGTCGGCGATTGCGTCTGCCGGCGCGTCGAGCACTGGCGATTCCCGCCGCCGGACGAAGGCACTGTGACCGTTTCGTACACGTTCATCTTCACGCCCGCGGCGGATTGAGGAACCGAGCATGAAACGCAGCGTCGGTTTGTTCCTGGCGGTCGTCGCGTTGGTCGCGGCGCACGCGATTGTCGCGCGAGCACAGGATGCGACCGACAACACGGCGCCGGTCGAGAACAGCAAGCGGTTCCTGCAGACGATGAAAGAGCAGACGGACCGGCTCGAAATGCAAGTGGAGCAGGCGCGACGCGAGCGCAACGGCAAGAAGATCAATTGCATCGAAGACCGGCTGCGTTCGCTGAAAGCGCTGGCCGCCGACGCGGACGGCCTCGACCAGAAGCTGCGCGCGCTGTCGATGCAGCAACGCGTGTTCGAGGCGAACAAGACCTACGCGCGCATCCGGGCCGATCAGCGGCTCGCCGAGCAATATGTCAAACTGGTCGATCAGTGCTTCGGCAACATCGAACAACAAGGCGGTTTTACCGAAACCGTAGAACAATCGTTAGCCGAGCCCACGGGCGCGGAAAATCCGGCGGATCCATCGGCTTCGCAGCCGCCGGACTTCGCCCCGCGGCCGTTGCCGCTGCAATTTAACGCCGTCGTGGCGCCGACGCAGGCCAAGTGAGAACCGATCGCCCGCGGGATGGGTTCGCGAAACGAAAGTGTCGTGATAAAAGAATCGCGTAACGAGACTGGGGTTATTTGAGGCTTTTGATGAGGGATGGCTGCAAACCGTTTGTTTTGATCGTCGCACTGGCGGCCCTCGGGGCGTTGCTCGCGGCGCCGGCGCGCGCGCAAGAACCGACCGACGGCATTCGCTTCGGCGCGTTTTCGATCCACCCCTCGCTGTACGCGGCCTTGCGTTTCAACGACAACATCTATTTCCTGCCGTATGGGTATCGGCCGCTGAATCAGCAGTCGATTCCACAGAGCATCGAGAGCGATTTCATTTTCAACGTCGTCCCGGCGGTCACCTTCGACATCAATGTGCCGTCCTTTCACATGCAGGCGGGCTACCGGTTCTACAATGACAGTTACCTGCACTACGACGACCCGAATCGGGAACACCAACTGCTCGACGGCAACAACCACAACGTCAACGGGTTGGTGGATTACAACGCGCCATTCGGGTTCATGATCGGCGCCAGCGACGTCTGGTCCAAGATCGGCATCTACGAGTACACCGGCCAGTACGTCGACTATCTGCGCGGCGAGCAGTACCACAACGACGGCCGCGCGTGGATCGGCGGCCGGGCCGGGCCGTGGGACAACATTTACTTCAAGGCCACGGCCATCGACCTGATCGACAAATACGCCCGTTTCCCGCAGTACAACAAGAACAGCGAAATCGCCGACGGCCAACTTCGCTTCAAGTTCTATCCGGAGACGGCGTTCGTCATCGAGGGCGAATACGGTTTGGTCGATCACGTGCGGCTGAAACAGTTCAATTCGTCGAACGTCTGCTGGGCGCAGTCCGGCTTGCAAGGCGACCTCACGACGTTCTTGATCGCCTCGTTCAAAGGCGGCTACAGCACGGCCCACTACGACGTCAACCCGAGTTACACCACATGGCGGGCGGTGGCCGAGTTGACGTGGGTGTTCCCGGGGCAGACCCAGTGGCTGATGGGTTACCGGCATTTCGCCGCGGACGGCGTCGACACGCACTTCATCGAAACCCATCAGGGCGTGACGACGTTCTCGACGATTTGGAACTCCAAGTTGAAGACCTCGTTCGGCGGCACGTACAACTACAATCTTTACTCCGAGCCCGACGATCGGCACGAAATTCTGGTCGTCGCCAACGCCGACATCACGTACCGTCTGGTTTATTGGCTGTACATGGGCATCGGGTACGAACTGGAATACCAGATTCTGCATTACGTCACGCCCGCCCTTGCGGCGACGACCGCCGTCCGCAACACCGGAATCCTGCACATGGAAGCGAAATTCTAAGCGGAGGCCGCGGATGATTCTCGTCAGCGGCGGCGCTGGATTCATCGGCTCACATGTGGTTCGCGGTTTGCTCGCGCAAGGCCGGCCCGTGCGCGTGTTCGACAACCTTTCCACCGGCAAACGCGAGAATCTGGCGGGGCTCGACGTCGACCTGCGTGTCGGGGATTTGCGCGATCCGGCGGCGGTCGCCGGCGCGGTGCGCGGCGTCGAGGCGGTGATCCACCTCGCGGCGGCGATCAGCGTGCCCCAAACGGTGGCGGACCCGGCGGGCAGCCACGCGGTGAACGTCGAAGGCACGTTCTGCGTTTTGGAAGCTGCGCGCACGGCCGGCGTGCGGCGGTTCATTTTGGCGTCCAGCGCCGCGATCTACGGCGACGAGCCGTCGCTGCCCAAAACCGAGGAATCGCCGGTGCGGCCGCAAAGTCCGTACGCGTTGCACAAGCTGATCGGCGAGCAGTACCTGCGCCTGTACGCCGTCTTGTACGGCATGGAAACCCTCAGCCTGCGCTATTTCAATGTTTACGGCCCGCGGCAGAATCCCGACAGCGCGTACGCCGCGGTGATCCCAAAATTCGTCAGCGCGATGGCCGGCCGGACGCCGCCGACGGTGTTCGGCGACGGCCTCCAGACCCGCGATTTCGTGTACGTCGAGGACGTGGTGGCCGCGAACCTGGCTGCGCTGGCCGCGCCGCGCCTCGACGGTCGCGTGCTCAACATCGGCGGCGGGCGGGCGATCAGCCTGCTGGATTTGCTGGCGACGCTGGAAAAAATCTTTCAGCGCCGCGCCGACCCGGTGTTCGCCGACCCGCGGCCCGGCGATGTCCGGCACAGCGTCGCCGCCGTGGACGCCGCGGCGGCGTTTCTCGGTTATCGGCCGAAAACTCCGTTGCTGGACGGCTTGACGCCCACGGCCGCGTGGCTGACCGCACAACGATAGCAGACCGGCCGTCGCCGACGAGTCGGTGAAATTCCCTGCACCGTCGACAATATTTACTGCGGACTTTTGGCGGCGGGCTCTTCGGCCGCAACGGCCGGCGCCTGGCCGCTAAGTTTCACGTCGATGAGCGTGTCGAGCGACGCGGCGACCACATGGGCGATCGCGGCATATCCGGCCGCGCTGGGGCGCAGATCGTCTTGCAACAATTCGTGCACATCGTTGTCGTACGGCAGGCCGAAATTGCCGGCGTCGATGACGATCAGGCCGGGCTCGCTGCGCAATTCCTGCAAGGCGCTGCGCATCTCGGGGCTGGGGAACGGACTGCCGATCAGCACCAGTTGGGTTTTTTTCTCGGCGCACAAACGATTGGCGGCCTGGACGTCGGCCACCAGCCACGATTTCAGCCAGTCGGGGTTGGCCAACGCGAGCTTCGCCACGAGCGGATTGACGTTCGGGTCGTTGGGAAAATACAGCTTTTTCGCGCCGAGCAATCCGTACGAGCGCACCGCGGCAAGGAAGTGCAGCACGCGCAATCCGCGGACGGCGCGCCGCACGCGATCCAGCGAATCGCGACCGTTCAGCATCGGGGTGGCCAGCCGCCAATTCCAAAGGTTGTCGGCGCCGACGGTGAGCAGCACGAACGTCGGCCGCAGGCCCCATTTGAGCGCCTGATCCAACAGCAACAGCGTTTCGGAACTGTTCGCGGTGGGCCGCCCGCCGTTGATGGCCTGGCAACGCCGCGCGCCGAACCGCGCATCCAAGAGCGCCTGCATTTGGCCGGGATAACTTTTCGCCGCCGGGACGCCGACGCCCGCCGTCAGGCCGTCGCCCAGGCAGAGCAATTTGATTTTGGCGTCGCGGCGGGCCTGCCAGCGCAACGAGAAGGCGCCCGAACGCCGCAGGCCGCACTCGGCGGCGGTCAGCGCGACCAGCAGCGCGAGCGCCGCCGCGGCGCCGGCATGCACCCAGCGTCGCGTGCGGCGGTTCCAGCGTCGCGTCAACTCGCCGAACATCCCAGGTATCTCCACATGTCGAAACGGTCCAGCAGCCGGTGCAGCCCATGGTTGATGTCGTGGTTGTCGCAGTGACGGCACGCGTCGGTGAAGAGCGTCGCGCCGTCGCGCAACCGCGGGCCCGCGCCGGGCCGCAACTGCTTGGCCGCGAGCCGCGCCTGCGAATATAACCCGCCGGCCCACAATTCGCGGAACGGCCCGTCCGCGAGGTTGGCGACCGGCTTCACGTCGCAACAGAACGACAGGTCGCCGTTGGCTTTGGCGAGCCCCAGCGCGAAACCGATGAAGCAGCCCTTCTCGATGAACACGTCGCTCGACCAGGCCTCCGGCCGGTCGCCGGCGTGCTCCAGTTGCAGCAGATACGGCTCCCACAGCGCCAGCCCGCGCGCGCGGCAATAATCCGCCAGCGCCGGCGCGCGCTCGCGAAGCTGCGCCAGGTCGGCGGCGTCGAGCGCCAGCGCGCGGTTGTGTTCGTCGACGCGCAGCAGTTGCGGGCGCAGGCCGTCGAAGCCCAGGCCCGACGCGAGCGCGGCCATCGCCGGCAGTTCGACGGCGTTGCGGTTGCAAATGACGTTCACCATCCACGCCGCCGGTTTGCCGCCGTTCGCCGCGCGGCGCGCGAACAGCCGCCGCAGGTTGGCCAGCAGCGTGTCCCAATCGGATTCGTCGACATCGGCGTGCAGGGCGGTGTAGGTGGCGGGCGTCGCGGCGCTGATCGTGCAGAACATCTCGTCGACGCCCGCTTCGACGACGAGGCGCGAGAGGTCGTCGTCGAGCGCCAGGCCGTTGGTGAAAAAATTGACGCGCAGCCCGCGTTGCTTGGCGTATTGCACCATCAGCGGGAAATCCGGGTGCAGCGTCGGCTCGCCGTTGGCGAGAATCGTCACGCCCTGCGTGCCCATGCGCGCGAGATCGTCGACCGTGCGCGCGAACGTTGCGAACGGCAGCATCCCGGCGAGGAATTCGCGGCTCGGCCGCCGGCTCGGCGCATGGATATTGCAGTAGCGGCAGCGCGCGTTGCAGCGGTTGACTGTCTCGAAGACGAACCACTGCGGACCGACCAGCGCCGTGTCGCAGACGATGCCCAGCGCGCGCAGCAAGTCGACCTCGTTGCCGCCATCGGCGCGGGCGGCGACGTGCGCGAGCAGCGGCGCGAGCAGCGGATCGGCGACGACGACCTCGACGCCCCGCGGCCGGCCGGCGTCGGCGAGGCGCGCGAGATGTTCGGCGAAGCGGCCGGCGAGCGTCGCCGGCGGGTGCGGATCGAGCGGCGGCAGTTCCGCCGCGCCGCCGCGCCGCCGGCAGGCGAGTTCGACAATCGCCGCCAACGCAAACACGTTGGCCCGTCGCGCTTCGACGACGACGCGTGCGGCGGCGGGCAAGGCCCGTTCGGCTTCGGCGAAGGCGCCGGCGCGGCCGGCCAGCCGGTCGTGCAGTTCGGGGCCCGCACCGAGCAGTGTCACGGCCATGCGGGCAAGTCCCGGCGCAACAGGCGCCGCAGGCCGAGCCGGTCCAGGTCAGCCAACGCCTGGTTGTTGAATTCGTAATTGCCGCACCAATCGCAATCCGGGCCGAGCAGCGGTCCGCCGCAGCTTTCGTCGACGAGGTCCGGGTTGACGCGTTCGTCGAAGGCTTTCGCCGCCTGGCGCAATTGGCGATAGCGCTCGGCGAACCAGATGTCGCGCAGGCGCCCGCGTTTGAGCGAACCGACGATCTTGTCGTGGCAGCAAAAGCTCAACCGGCCGTCGGAAAAGCTGCGGCCGAAAAACCAGCCGGCGAGGCAACCGGTTTCACGGTAGAGGCCGCGGCTCCAGTGATGCGGCGCCGCGTGCGCCGGCTGCGCGAACGCCTCGCCAACCCCGGCCAGTTGAAAGTCGATGTTGGCGGCGATGGCCACGCCGGCGCGCTCGGCTTTGACGCGGGCGCGCTCGAGCTGGCGCACGACGTCCGCATGCTGGGCGGGCGTGAGCAACAGGTCGGCCATGTTCGCGCCGCACTGGTGCATGACCTGATAGCGCACGGCGTCGACGCCGACGGCGATCGCCAGGTCCATCGCCGCCTCGCATTCGTGCGCGTTCAGCCGGTTGATGACGTGCGCCTGAATGACGTACGGCTTGTTGTTTTTCGCGCGTTTTTTCCGGACAAGCGCCGCTGCGCGGTCGACCAGCGGGCGGAACCGCGCCGCCGCTTGGGCCGGCTGCAGTTGGGCGAACGTGGCCGGGCTCGCCGCCGAGAGCGACCAGTACAGAATATCGAGATCGACCTCGACGAGCGCGTCGGCCGCGGCGTCGTCGAGCGCGAGGCCGTTGGAGAACAGGGTCAGCGCGAGGCCCTTGGCGCGCGCCAGGCGGAGCATGTCGAAGATGCGCGGGTGCGTGAGCGGCTCGCCCTCGCCGGAAAACAGCACGTCCTCCGTCGCGCCGATCGCCGCCAGATCGTCGATCAGCCCGGCGAAGGTCTCCAGGTCGATGCGGCCGGTCGACCAGCCCTCGGTGAAGCGCCGCCCGCGGGCGTTCGGGCCCGGCCCGCCGAGACGCGGCGAATGCAGGCCGCAAAACACGCAGTTGGTGTTGCAGGCGTTGGCGACGTCGAGGTGAAACGTGTGCGGGCCGATGAAACAGCCGTCGGTCAGCGCGCCGAGCAGGCGCAACAGGTTGGCGCGCGTTGCCGGCGTGGCGTGGGCGTCGAAGACGCCGAGCAGCGTCTCCAGTTCGGGCGCCGGCTCGCCGATTGCGACGCTCGCGCCGCGCAGCCGGTCGCGCAACGCGTTCGCATAGGCGGCCCAGGCGGGCGCCAGCTTTTCGTGATCCTGCGGCCGAAAATCCGCGAGGTCGGCCCAGCGCCCGCGCAGCGACAGCGCCCAGCGCGCCACGCGGCCCAGCCGCCAGAAATTTTGCGGCGTGGGGATGACGACCGCCGTCGCCCCGTCGCGGATCGCCGCCGCCGCGGGCGCGAACGAACCGGCGCCCGCGCGGGCCTCGTGGTCGGTCGGTCCGTCGGCGTAGAGCAGGGCTTCAGGCATGGGCCGGCTCGTCGAGAAACCGCTCGTGCGCCTCGGGCGTGAAGACGCGGAACGCGCAATTCTCGCAGGGAATCGGCGGCGGTTCCCGCCGCTGCAGGAACCCGCGCGCGGCGCGCATCGGCGGCGCGTTCCACAGGTCGAACGGGTTGTCCTGCGGCACACGGCCGAGGCGCAGCCCGGGCCGCGCCGACTCGAACAACGCCGAGCAGCAGCCCTGCACGACGCCGTTGCTGCGAAAGGCGAGCAGGCGGTAGGGCTGGTCGCACGGCTGCACGCCGCCGAGCGGCGGCAGCTCGAGGCGAACGCCGGCCGCGGCGGCGACGAGTTGGGCGGCGGCGAACGCCGCCTGCGCCGCCTCGGGCCGGCGCAAGGCGCTGTCGCCGGCCTGCGCGCGCGTGTAGATTTTTTGGTGATGGACGGCGACGGACTTCGCCTTGCACGCGCCGGCCAACTTGACGATCGCCGGCAACTCGTCGAGGTTGTCGCGCCGCAGCGTGACGTTGAACCCGATGCTGATTCCGGGTTTCGCGGCGCGCAGGCGACCGATCGCGGCCCACAACTCGCCGCGGGCGTAGCCGCGGCGCCGCGGCAGGGTCGCGTCATCGGCGCCGTCCACGCTGAAAAGGATTTCGTCGAGGCCGGCCCGCGCCAGCCGGGACGCGTGCGCGTCGCTCAGGTTGCCCTGGCCGGTGATCAGCGAGGTGCCGCAGCCGGCGTGCTGTGCGGCGCGAATGACGGCCGGCGTGATCTCGGCCAGCAACGGCTCGCCGTAGCCGCCGATCACCACGCGTTCGGCGTAGGTGAACAGCGGGGCGATGCGGGCGAGCAGCGCCGCGGAGAGATCGCCGGGAGGATTGGCCCGCGGGTCGTAAAAATTGCGCGCGCACGTGGGGCAATTGCGCGCACACCGGTTGGTCGGTTCGATGAGAATCTCGGTCGGCAGGCTGGCGAGCCTGGTCTTGCCTCGGGCGCGTTCGCCGCGCTGCAGGGCTAGATTGCACTCGCGGGCTCGGGGGTCCATCAGCCGTCCGCCAGTTTTGTCACCGACCAGCGGCACGGCACGCGGGCTAGGCCGCCGCCGTCGGCGCGGTCGCTGCAAATGGTGATGATGTGCTGAAATTCCTGCACGTCGTACGGCGTGCGGGCCGTGAAACTCTTGTATTCGTCGGGCCAGACGCCAATGTTGGCATAGTAGTCGCCAGCCAGCAGGTTCAATTCGTCGATGCGGCAGCGCGCCTCATAACGGCCCCGCATCTTGCCGAGGTGCAATTCCTGACGATAGGTGTTCGCGCCGAAGACCAGCGTGCCGTCGTTGCGGAGGAATTGCAGCCGGATGCACGGATTGTCGATTTCCTCGTTGACCTCGATCACCAGCCGTGCGACCAACGGCCGGCCCGTGCGGAAAACGGCGGCCGACGCGTCGGACTCGTCGAGAAAAGCGGCGTCGACGATCTTCGCGCCGGCGACTCGCTCGGTGCAGCACGACAGCACGTCGTCGTACACCGGCGTCGCGGCGCTTTCGATGCGGGCGTAGCGGTCGTCGCAATCCTGGATGTATTTCTGCACGACCTGCTCGGTGCGGTCGAGCATGCCGATCTCGCCGCCGGCCAGCAGAATGAGCCGATCGCAGAACGCCGAAATGTCCGACAGGCTGTGGCTGGAGATGAGGATCGTCTTGCCCTGCTCGCGAAAGGCGCGGATCGCGTTGATGCACTTGCGCTGGAACAGATAATCGCCGACGGCCAGCACCTCGTCGATCAGCAGGACGTCGAACGGTACGTGGATCGCCACGGAAAAGCCCAGCCGCACCGTCATCCCCGCGCTGTAGGTCTTGATCGGGTGATCGATGCGCTCTCCCAATCCGGAAAACTCGTGAATCTTGGGGAAAAGTTCCTCGCCCTGGGCCGCCGACAACCCGAGCAGCGCGCACTTGGTCAGGATGTTCTGCCGGCCCGAAAATTCCGGATTGAAGCCGATCGTCGGATCGAGGATGTAACTGACGCGCCCATTGATCTCGATGTCGCCGGTCGTGGGGAACGACGTTTGCGCGAGCAGCCGCAGCAGCGTCGACTTGCCGCTGCCGTTGTCGCCGATGACGCCGACGCACTCGCCGGTGTCGACCTCGAATGACAGGTCGTGCAGCGCCCGTTTCGTCTCGTGGTACGTCCGCCGATTGAAGGTCAGCAATTCGAGAAACTTCTGCGCGCGTCGCGAGTAGATCTTGTAGTCTTTCGTCAGGTTGCGGACGACGACGGCCTTCATCGATGCTCCGGCAAAGACGGCAACGCTCCGAACTCCCGCGCGCGCCGCGCGCAGCATTCATTCAGCAGGTAATTGTAGCAGTAATCGCATTGTTCGTCGCGCAGCCAGCCGCCGTCCGGCAATCGGCAGTTGGCGCCGCTCGGCAGGGCCAGCGCCGCCCGCCGCGCCGCCTGCAGCGGCTCGCTCAGCCAGTGCTCGGCCAGCGTCGTTGAGCCGGCGTCGCCGAAGAATTTCAGACCGCAGCAGAAGCCGATCGCGCCGTCGCGGCGGACGCGGACCATCTCCAGGCCGGCGAAACAAGGGATGCGATCGTACAGGCCTTTCGCGTACAGCCCGGTCTCCGGGTCGACGTGGTCGAGTTGGAATTCGAGGTTGTCGTGAATGTCGACGCCCGCGGCGGCCGCGAGGCGGCGCGCCTCGCGCAGCTCCAGCCGCAGCGAATTCAACTCGGCCGGACCCAGGCGCAACGGCCGCGCGGCGTCGTTGATTTCCGTGAGTTTGTACTGCACCTCGTCGACGCCCAGCTCGATCGCCCGCCGGATCATCGGCAGCATCTCGCGCACGTTGATCCGGTTGAGGACATGCGCGACGCCGACGCGCAGCCCGGGCGGGCGGCGCGCCACGAGGCCGGCGATGACCGCCTCGATCCGCGAATAATGCGCCGGCGCCATTTCCGGGCGGAAGGCCGCCCAGGTCTGCGGCGTCGCCGCGCTCAACGAGAAAAACACTCGCGCGTTCGGCGCGTCGGCGAAAAGGGCGATCGTTTCGTCCGTCCAGTCGAGGCCGTTGGTGTAAATGTCGAAAATCGCCGGCTGGCGCTTGAGCAGGCCGAGCAATTCGGCGAAATGCGAATGGCGCAGCGTCTCGCCGGCGCCGACGATCGGCAGCAATTCGGCGCCCAGTTCCGCCGCTTCGGCGATCAGCCGCGCCGCGAGGGCGAACGGCATTTCGCGATTGCGCCAGTGCTCGCGGCCCGTCACGTACGGCGAATGATCGCGGCAATAGATGCAATTGGAGCCGCAGACGCCGACGACATCGAGCTGCACGACGCGCGGCCCGGCGTAAACCTCGCCGGTCAGCGCGCTCAGCAGGCGCAACGCCGCGCGGCGCTCGGCCGGCGGCAGGTCCGCGGCGCCCGCCCGCGCAACCAATTGGGCGGCCCCGGGGGCGGCGTCGGGGGGCAGGTCGGCCGCGGCCGCGGCGGCGGCGAGATCCAGATCGAATAGACGGCGACGGTCCATGGTATTACGTTCAGCGCAGATCGCAGTGCGCTCCGTGCGCTCTGTGCCTTCCTCTGTGTCCTCTGTGTTTAGAGTTGTTCATCACAGCAGGTCGGCGAAATCGCGCGACAGCCGGCGGAAGAGCGCGACGCCGATCAGGAACACGAGAAACGAGAACAGGCCGAGATAGGCGAAGGCCCACAATTCCGGCACTTCATTGCTGAGCAAGGCCGACCGATACGCGCCGATCAGCGGCGTCATCGGGTTGAAATAGAGAACGCGCGACAGCCACGGCTGCACCAGCGTGATCGGGTAAATGATCGGCGTCGCGAAAAACCACAACGTGAGCACCGCGGCGATGAACTGGCCGACGTCTTTGTAAAAAACGTGCAGCGACGAGACGATCAGCCCGAAGCCGAGCGTCAGGACAAATTGCAGCGGAATGATGAACACCAGGCCGAGCGCCAGCCACGACGGCGGCTGGCCGAGCACGAACAGAATGACGATGAAAATCGCCAGCGCGATTAGCTCGTGCAGGAAGCTGGAGAGCAGCACGTGCACCGGCAGCAGCGCGGTCGGAAACTTCACTTGCTTGACCAGGTTCTTGTTTTCGAGAATCGACGTGCTCGATTTCTGCACCGCCTCGGAGAAGGCGATCCACGGCAGCATGCCGGCGAAGAGAAAAATTCCGTAGTTGGCCGTGCCGGCGTTGCCGCCGACGTTCACTTCGAGAATATAGCCGAAGACGATGGTGTAGATGAGAATCTGCAGCAGCGGATTGAGCACCGACCAGAAAAACCCGATGAAGCTGGCGCCGTAGCGCTTGCGCATGTCCAACGCCACCAGACTCCACAGGAGCCGCCGCTGCTCGAGGATGGCGCCGAATTGGTTGTTCATTGCGTTCGAGTATAGCACAATTTCGCCTCCGCCGACGGTTGCTCCGCGACGGCGTTCGGCCGGTTGCGGGGCATTGCATCGCGCGCCGCCGGGTGTAGAAATACAGGCGCTGACGCCCGGCGCACGCCTTGGCCGGCGCGCGGATGATTAACTTATTTTGGATGAAGAGGAAGCGCCGCGATGCCGATCTATGAATATGAACATACGGCCGAAACGTGCGGCCTGGGCAAGGTGTTCGAGCTGCGCCAATCGCTCGCCGACGCGCCGCTCACGGAATGCCCGTCGTGCGGCGGTCCGGTGCGCAAGCTCGTTTCGCGCACCAACGTCAACACGCCGAAAACCAACAGCGAACTCAAGAATCTCGGCTTCACCAAGCTGGTCAAACGCGATGACGGCGTCTACGAAAACGTTACGGCGCGCAACAAGGAAAGCCGCTACGTGCACCGCGACAAGCCGGAAACCCTGCCCGATCTGAAAAAAACGATCACCGATTGAAGCGCGGCGCGGCGGCCGCCGCGCTCAGCGGCACGCCGGCGCGTTCGCCTCGGGAAAAACCACAAACGCATACGACGCCGGCGGCAGCGCGAATGCGCCGGTACGATCGCCCGCGATCGGCGGCAGCGGGGGCGGCGAGCCGTCGGCCGCCGCGGCCAGCGACTTGCCGTTGAGCAGCGTGGTTTTGCCGAAGAGGTCCGGCGCGGTCAGCAGATAGACTTCGGAAGCCAGGCCGGCGAACTGCGCGACGCGGAAGGTCGCCGTGTTTTCCACGTCCAAATTGAGCAGCAACGCCGTGACGGCGCCCGGGCGTCCGGGCGTGCAATGGGCGTAGGCGCGGGCCGCAGGGTCCGTGGCCGGCAGCGCGGCGTTCAGCGCCTGCGGGCCCATCAGCCGTTTCCAGAGCAGCGAGTTCCAGTAGTCGGGGTTCGGCACGAGGGTTGCGTCGTCGATGAGGCCGTAATCCGAACCCGACAGCGTCTGGCGCACGACGAATTGCTGCCCGGCCCGCGCCATCAAACCCAGCTCGTCAAGCCACCAGAGCCCCGACACGAAACGATCGGAAAGGCCCGGTTGGCCGCCGCATTGCGCGTTGCCGGTCTCGCCGAGGGCGACGGCCGCCTGCGGCGCGTGGCCGTTGCGCAAGGCGAGCACCTGCTGCGACCAGCGCGAGACTTCGTTCAAATGCGTCGCCGCCAGCATCGCCCACGGCGAAGCCGGCTGGGTGGCGATCGGGCAGCGCCGCGACTGCTGCGGGTAAAAATGCCACGTGACGACGTCGGGCCGCCCGCCGTGCTCCAGAAACGACGGCAGCAACGGCGGCAACTCGCCGATCGCGGGCCAATACGCGCTCGCCGGCCCGGCGATCAGCGCCCCCGGCGCCGCCGCGTTCGCCAGGGTCCGCAGCGTCGCCATGTCGTGCGCATATTGCGCGCCGCTGACGCCCGAAAAGAGGCCGAAGGTCACGAGATACGCGTTGACCTCGTTGCCGAGCTCCCAGATGCGCACGGGATACTGCCGGCCCGCCGTGTATTCCATCAGCGCGCGGGCGTTGTCGGGCCGCCAATTCTTGTGCGCGTCGCGCGCGCCGGGACCGGCGTTGAGCGTGAACAGCACGTCGAAGCCGGAGGCGATCGCGAACTGATTCGCGCTGTCCCAGATCGTGTGCGTCATCACGTAACTGTCGTGCGGCGGCGGCGTTGTGACAGGCGTGCCGCTCATGTCGTAGAAAATCACATCGGCTTCCGTGCCGCCGAGGCGCAAATACGCCGGCGCCAGTTCGCGGGCCAGCCGCCGCAGCCGCGGCCGCGTGAAATCGTACGGGCTGACTCTTTCTTTGGCGGCGCCGCCGGCCGCCCCGTACGGCGCCCACCACATGCCGCCGATCATTTCGGAACTGTCGACGGCCACCGACAGGAAGCGCGCATCCACGACCTGCATCGGCGCGGCCAGCGCGAGGCGGAGCGGAATCTCCGGCAGCGAGGCGACGGCGTCATTGGGCAGCGGCGCCGATTCGTCGGGCGCGCACGCCATGGCGAGCACCAGGCCGAAGAAGACGAAGACGACGACGCGAATTCGTTGGAGCGCGGGCGGGTTGGCGGCCAAAGGCGTCCCCTTTGCGGATGAATCGAGGATTCGATTTTTTACCACCGATTGGGGGGCGTTGGAACCCGCGCGTCCGCCGGTCGCCGACGGACTCACGGCCGTTGCTTGACGCGCGCGCTGGGCCTGCTTAAGCGTTGTTACGAGGGAGAGTATCGGGCGATAGCTTTCCACCGGTTTCGGACGCTGCCGAACGGCGTCGCAGGGCGGAGTGGGCAACGTGGGTTGGATCGGCATGCTCCTGCAAGCCCGGTTGGACGCGGTTTACCTCGTCTACGGGTTGTCGTTCGTCGTCGCCGGGGTCGCCATCTTGGCCCAGCCCCGGGTGCGCGGCCAGTATTTGCTGGCGGACATCGTTTGGTTGTATGTGGCCTACGCCCTGATTCACGCGCCGTCCGACTTCATCTACGCCGGGTTGGCCGATGTGGGCCGGAACGAGACGGCGTGGCGCATCGCGAAAGCGTTGACGTTGGTCTCGCATCTTTTCCTGTTCGAGTTCGCGCGCCGCTTGATTGCGTTCTCGGGAAAGCTGCGGATTCCGTGGTGGACGCCGGCGATCATCGCCGCCGCGGCGGCGGCCGTCAGCATCGCGTCGGCCGACTCCTGGTCGACCGCGGACGCGTTGACGGGTTATCTGATCCGCACGCCGGCCGGGATTCTCGCCGCCGCCGGCTTCGTTCTGTATCCCGCGGCCGATGAGCGGTTCGCCCAGGTGCAGCGGGCGAAACCGTACTTCCAGATCGCCGCCGCGACGCTTCTGGTTTGGACGTTGCTCTTCGGACTGGTGCGCTCGCGCGCCGATTTCTTCCCGGCGAATTGGCTGAATTCCGACTCGTTTCGGGCGTTCGTCGGGGCGCCGGTCGAAATCTTCCGGACCGGGTGCGGCATCGTGATGGTTTGGACCATCGCCATGATCCTGCGGATTTTCCACTGGGAGAGCATCAACGCCGTGCAGCGGATTCAAGCCGAAGCGCACTTTCGCCGGCGCCTCCAGGACGCCTTGGACATTCAAACCGCGACCAACACGGTGCTGCATCTGGGGCTCGAGGAAGGCACGCTCGACACGATCCTGGGCAGGGCGCTCAACGAAATCATTTCGATCCCGTGGCTGTCCGTTGAACGGAAGGGCGCGGTCCTATTGGCCGACGCGGCGTCGCGCGTTCTGCAAATGCGCGCCGAACAGGGCCTGTCCACGGAAATTTGCCGAGCCTGCGCGCGAATCCCCTACGGCAGCTGCCTCTGCGGGCGCGCCGTCGAATCCTCCACGGTGCTCTTCGCCGACCACGTGGACGAACGTCACGAGATCCACTACCACCGCATGACCGATCACGGGCACTACGTCGTCCCGATGCGCTTGCATGACGTCACGATCGGCGTCCTGAGCTTGTACCTGAAGGCAGGACACGTCCGCGATCCGAAAGAGGAAGAGTTTCTGCTGGCGATCGCCGCCGTGCTCTCGGGCATCGTCGTGCGCAAGCGGGCCGAAGAGGCGCTGCGGGACAGCCGGCGACAGCAGCGCGCGCTGCTGGACAACATCCCCGACCGGGCCTGGTTGAAGGACAAGGACGGTCGGCTGATCGCCATCAACGAGGCGTACGCGCAGGCGTTCCACATGGGCGCCGAGTCGATCATTGGGAAAACGGACGCCGATCTCTGGCCGCCGGCCGTTGCGACGCGGTTCCGCGCCGACGACGTGGAAGTCATGCGCTCCGGAAAACGGAAGCCCCTCGAGGAGGCGGTGCCCGGCCCCGACGGCGCCGCCGTTTGGTTTGCGACGGTCAAGACGCCGATTTTCGACGATCGCGGCGAGGTGGCCGGAACCGCCGGCATCGCCCGCGACATCACCGACCAGAAAGACCGCGAGCGGGAGCTTCGCGAGGCCCTGGTGGAAGCGCGGGAAGCGGAAACGCTGAAGGCGCGCATCGTGGCCAATTTGAGCCACGAGATTCGCACGCCGCTCAACCACGTCATCGGCCTGACGTCGATTTTGCAGAAGGAACCCGAGCTGCCGCTCGCAGAGCGCCTGACGTATCTGGACATGATCAAACGCGGGGGTCTGTCGACGCTGCGTCTGGCGACGTCCGTGCTCGATCTGTCGACCATTCAGTCGGACCATCGGCCGCCGGTTTGCCGACCGTTTCCGTTCCGCGAATCGCTGACGGAGATCGGCGCGCGTTTTGCCGCGCAGGCGTCGGAAAAAGGGTTGCGCTTCGCCTCGCGCCTCGATCCGCGACTGCCGGACCGGCTCGCCGGGGACCCGGAGCTGCTCGAAAAAGTCCTGGACAATCTGCTCGACAACGCCGTCAAATTCACCGCCGCCGGCGGCGTGGAATTGCACGCCGAACTCGCGGCCGAGCGCGGCGAGGAACTCGACGTGTCGTTCGTCGTGACCGACACCGGCGTCGGGATCGCCGGCGAGGATCTGGACAAAGTGTTCGAATCGTTTTTCCGGGCGCCGAACTCGTTGCCGAGCGGCGTCTTCGGCGCGGGGCTCGGCCTGACCATCGCCAAAGAAATTTCGCTACGGCTCGGCGCCCGCCTCGAAGCGGCCAGCGAGGTCGGCGAGGGCAGCTCTTTTCGTTTCCTCTGCCCGTTCCGCCGCGCGGCCGCGTGACGGCGCCGGCGCAGCTATGGCGAGTTGGTAATATTCCGGAGCCAGATAGGAAATTCGGAAAAACACCTCGTTGATCCCGTTGATCGTGTTGATCCTGTCAAAATAATCGTTCCCGGGTCGCATCGCCAAACGGCGGCGATTGTTTTATAACACTCGGGCGCCGCCATTCCGAATGACCGAGGACGAACGATGCCAGGCTTTTTCGACGTTCCCGCGCCCTATGACCGGCCGGAGACCGCCCGCGCGGCGATCGTGCCGATTCCGTACGAACGATCGGTTTCGTACGGCCGCGGGGCGAGCGGCGGGCCGGCCGCGATTTTGGCCGCGAGCCGGCAGGTCGAGCATTACGACGAGGTGCTGAAGTGCGAGCCGTACCGCGCCGGCATCGCGTCGGAGCCGGTCGGGGCCAAGACGAAAATCAGCGCGCTTTCGCCGCCACGGATGATCGATCGTTTCAGCGCCGTCGTCGGCAAGCATCTCGGCGCCGGCCGGTTTCCGGTGACGCTCGGCGGCGAACACACGATCGCCCTCGCGCCGTTCGCCGCGGCGATTCGCCGATATCCCAATTTGCACGTCCTGCATTTCGACGCGCACGCCGATCTGCGCGACACGTATCGCGACGATCCGTATTCGCACGCCTGCGTCGCGCGGCGCATGGCGGAAAAGGCGCCGCTCGTGCAACTGGGAATTCGTTCGTACGACAAAGAGCAGGCGGACGCGATCCCCGATTTGCCCGTGCGCATTTTGCACGCGCACGAAATCCACGCCGGGCGCGACCCGGTGAAATTCGCCGCGCGGCATCTGGGCGACCCGGTTTATCTGACCGTCGACCTCGACGTTTTCGATCCGGCCGAGGTCCCGGCCACGGGCACGCCGGAGCCGGGCGGGCTGCATTGGCGCGATGTGGACCGCGTGCTCGAATGGCTCTTCGCCAACCGCACCGTCGTCGCGATGGATGTCGTCGAACTCGCGCCGATTCGCGGCTGGCCGGCCGCCGATTTTCTCGCGGCGCGCCTGATCTACCGCGCGATCGGCCGCCGCTGGTCCGGCGCTTGACGCTGCCCGCGAAACCCCTAATCTACGAAAACCACGTTCTCCGAGGATATTGATGGCTTCCGATGGCAACGAATTTCCGGTCGCCGGCGTGCGCCCGCTGATCCAGCCGCCCGATCTCGAGGCGTTCCGCGAGCACAACCGCCGCCGCAACAAGGCGCTCGTCGACAAGCGCATGACCGAAGAAGAGGCGATCGCGCGCTTCGTCAACGACGGCGACTACCTCGGCTTCGAGCTGTACGGCTCGGTGCGCTGCCCGATGTCGCTGACGCGCGCGCTCATTCGCAGCGGCAAGCGCGGCTTCGATTTGGCGGGCCAGGGCGTGCACGAGGCCGACCTGCTGCTGGCGGCGCACCTCATCGAGCGCATCGACTGCACCTACATCGGGCAGGAAGTGTACGGGGTCAGCCCGTGCCTGCGCCGCGAGGTCGAGTCGGGCCGCGTCCGGCAGGTGATCGAATGGTCGAACGGCGCGATCACCTGGCGCTTCAAGGCCGCGTCGATGGGCGTGCCGTTTCTGCCGACGTATTCCATGCTCGGCTCCGACACGTTCACGTACAGCGCGGCGCAGTCGATCGTCGATCCGTTCACGGGGCGGCGCGTGGCCTTGCTGCCGGCGCTGGTGCTCGACGTCGGCTTCATTCACGTCGCGCGCGCCGACAAATACGGCAACTGCCAGGTCGACGGCGTCAGCGGCTTTGCGCACGAAATGGCGCGCGCCTCGAAGCGGCTGATTGTCTCGGCGGAAGAGATCGTCGATTCCGAGGTGTTTCGCCGCGAGCCGGAGCGCACGATTATCCCTTGGTACATCGTCGACGCCGTGGTGCACGCGCCGTTCGGCTCGTGGCCCGGCGAAATGACCGGCTATTACGAACGTGACGAAGAGCATTATCGCAATTTCATCGAAACCGTGCAAAAGCCCGAAGGGGCCGAACGCTATATGAAAGAATGGGTAGTGGAGATTCCCAACCATCGCGCCTTGCTGGAGAAGATCGGCGCGGCGCGGCTCGACGGTCTCTTGATTCGCAACGGGAGGAAGCCCCAATGAGCCCGAATCCCGAATCCCGAGCCCCGAATCCCGAGTCCCGAGTCCCGAATCCCGAATCCCGGGCCCCGAATCCCGCGCCGTATAGCGACAGCGAATTGTTGATCTGCCTGGCGAGCCGGCTGGTCGAAGACGGCTCGATGGCGTTCATCGGCACCGGCATCCCCATGCTCGCCGCCTCGCTCGCCCAACGCCTGCGCGCGCCCAACCTGCTGCCGGTCTTCGAATTCGGCGGCCTGGGCGCGGAACTCGAGAAGTTGCCGCTGGCCGTGGGCGACATGCGCACCTTCAACCGGTCGCTGTACGCGTCGAGCATCTGCGAGGTGATGGAGACGGCGCAGCGCGGGTTCATCGAGTACGGCTTCATCGGCGGCGCGCAGATCGACCGCTACGGCAACCTCAATTCGACGCTGATCGGCCATCCGGACAAAGTGAAAGTGCGGCTGCCGGGCTCGGGCGGCGCGAACGACATCGGGTCGCTCGTCTGGCGCACGATCATCATCATGCGGCAGGACACGAAGCGCTTCATCGAGAAGATCGACTTCGTCACCACGCCCGGATATCTGACCGGCCCGGGCGCGCGCGCCGCCGCCGGGCTGCCGGCCGGCTGCGGGCCGTATCGCGTCGTCACCAATCTCGGCGTGATGGGCTTCGACGAGGCGACGTGCCGCATGAAGCTGCTCGCGCTCAACCCCGGCGTGACCGTCGCGCAGGCGCAGGCCAACACCGGCTTCGAGCTGCCGATCGCGGACCGCGTCGAACAAAACGAGGCGCCGACCGCCGAAGAACTCCGCGTATTGCGCGAACAGGTCGACCCCGACGGGCTGTACCGGTAAACACAGGGGCCGTCGGCCGGATATCGATCCGGTCGATCCTGTCAAGAAAACTCCGCATCACCTCGCCGGCGCTTCGCGCCGCATTCCCAGCAGCGCGGCCCCGACGAGCACGCAGGCGATGCCGAGGCCGTGCGCGAACCGGATCGTTTCGCCGAAAATCGTCACCGCCGCGAGCAGGATCGTGCACAGCCGGCAGCATGTCGCCACCGGCGAGACCACGCTGGCGCGGCCGTTGGCGAAGGCGGTTTGGATGAACACGCCGGCGAGAACGTAGCCGAGCAGCACCACATAAATGGGATAATCGGCGGCGCCGGCGACCCAGACGTCGAAGCGCGCGAGCGTGAAATCCCCGCCGACGCGCGCCAGCACGCGTTGGGTCAGCAGCTTCTGCATCATGTTGGACAGGCCGAAAATCAAGCCCGCCGACACGGCCAGCGTGATTTCGGCGGTGAAGCCGAACCTTCGCGCCGCCAGCGCCGCGACGGTGAGGATCGCGGTCGCCGCCGCGAACAGCAGCAAGGCGCGGTTGCCGGGAACCGCCGAATCGGCGCCGCCCGCGGCCTGCGCCACCACGATGACGCCGGCGAAAACCAGGCCGATGCCCGCCCATTCCACCGGCGCGACTTTTTCCCTGAGAAACACGACGCCGATGAGCGCCGCCACCGCCGCGGTCAGGCAGGTGATCGGCAGCACGGCCGCGATGCCGGCGCGCCCCTGCGCGGTCATGAACACCAGCCAGCCGGCGATCATCAGCGCAATGCCGCCGGTCCAGCTTCGATTGGCGATCAACGTCCGGAGCACCGGACCGATCTGCCCGAAGAAGTCGCGCAACGATATTTGCGGAAACGCCCCCGAGACGCCGCGCTTTTGCAGGACCACGCCGACGCCCCAGCACAGGCTGGCGATCACCGCGAGCAAGATCGGATTCATCGGTTCTCCAGCGTGAACCGCGTGATCTCCGGCGGGCAGAGGAAGCGGACGCGGACGGCGGAATAGCCGAGGCCGCGATTGACGTACATCTGCAGATCGCCGCGGCGGTAGAGGCCCTGCTCGTAACGGCCGCTGCCGTAGGGCAGGACGACTGCGCCGAGAAACGGCAGGCGGACCTGACCGCCGTGCGTGTGCCCGGCGACAAGCAAGTCGATCCGATAACGGCTGAGGCGCAAGGCGTCGGCGACGATCGGCTCGTGCGAAAGCAGCACCGTGCACAACTCCCGGGGCTGACGGCCCAGGGCCGCCTCGTATTGCGGGTTGCCGGCGCGCCAATCGTCGATGCCGGCGAGAAAAAAGGCGCCGTTGTTCCATTCGACGACCAGGCCTTCGTTGCAGAGCACGCGCGCGCCGAGTTGGGTCAGTTTCCACGCCAGGCCGCGTTTCCACGTGCCGGCCAGGCGCTCCCAATTTCCGGGCACGAACACCAACGGCTGCGCGGCGCGCAGGCTCGCCAGCCATTCGAGGCACGGGTCGAGCAGCGCGTAGTCCTCCACCAAATCGCCGGTGACGAAAATGAAGTCGGCGTGCATGGCGTTGACCAGGTCGCGCACGCGGTTCATGAAGCGGCTCGGGCCGTGCATGTGCAGGTCGGAAATCTGCACGACGGTCGCCGGCCCCGGGAAATCCCGCAGCGCGAGAGGCACGTCTTCGACGACGATTCGCTCCGGCTCGACGGCCGTGCTGTCGATGAGGCCCGCCGCGGGCACAGCGAACGCGACGCCGACCCCGGTCAGAAACTGTCGCCGCGTTATCGCGCGCGGTTGCGGGGCCGCCGGGGCGGCAGCGATCAGCGTCGATTCGTCGTTGTTCATTGGTGCACTATAAGATCGCTAGAACAGCAGGGCGAGCAACCCCCACATGCCCAGGCCGAGCGCGGCGAGGGCGTCGCCGGCGATCAGGCCGCCGCCGACGAGGAAGGTGGTGCCGATTTCCTCGGGCATCTCCTCGCCGGGTTTGACGGCGCGCTGGCCCCAGAAGTTGAGCGCGGAACAGACCACGCCGCCGACGCTGAACCAGAAGACCGTTTGCACGTCGACGAACCCGCCGAACGAGAAGGCGTAGGGGCTGCTGAGCAGCAGCGCATCGACGGCGAAATCGACGGTCAGCCCGGTCCAGCGATCCGCGGTCTTGCCGCTGCGTTTCCGGCGGCCGAGGAATTCGCGGAAACCCCAGTTGTCTTTCAGCAATTTGCGCACGATTTGCACGACGACGCCGTACGTCAGACCGATCAGCAGGGCGTAGGTCTGATGCGGCTTGAGGTGGCCGATGTCTTCGAGGATGCCGACGATCTTGTAGGTCATCGCCGATTGCCATTTCGGCACGGTGTGGTGCACGGCGTTGACCAGCAGATCCGGGTAGGCGCAGAAGAACACCGAGGCCAGGCCCAGCGAAACGACCGTGCCGATCACGACGCCGCCCCACTGAAAATGAAATTGGATATTCCGGCTGGTGCCGAGCCGCCGGCCGGTGGCGAGCGCCTGCTGCATGTCGCCGCCGACCGCGCAGCAGATCAATAGAATGCTGGCAGCGAAGAGGCCGACGCGCGGGTCTTTCAACCCGAGCGCCGACATCAGCAGCACGCTCAGAACGAACGCCGAGGAAATCGGATTCGAATCCGAGATGCCCAGCGAAATGCCGTTCACCAGCAGGAACAGCAGCACCAGCCCGAGCGCGAGCGCGATGAAGCCGACCGGCTGCTGCAAGATGCTTGACGCCAGGGCGATGACGGCGATGCCCCAGAAGACGACCCAGCCGAGGTAGAACTTGAAGTTGACGCGCAGGTTGGGCGGAACCTCTTCCGGCTTTTCCTTCATCGCGCCGCGCAGGCGCTGGATCGCCTCGTAGAAGATCAACGTCAGGTCGACCAGCGACGCGCCGAGAATCATCGCCAGGGCGATCAGAAAGCCGATCTTGCGGAACGGGTCGTGCGGCCCGATCCAGCCCCAGGCGCGCAACGTCGGCGTCAGCAACCAACCGATCGCGCCCATCGCCAGCGCCGGAATGGCGATGCGCTGGCCGACGATCATGCCCGCGCCGAGCGTCGACGCCGAGAAATCCCACGGCACGAATTTGGCCGTGACGGAGACGCCGGTCAGCACGCCGCCGGCGAGGCCGCCCGCGGCGCCGCCGCCGAGTTTCGCGATCGAGGCCTTGAGCAGCTTCGGGTCGGTCAGCGCGCGGATGATCGTCGCCACCGCCGCGCCCGACGGATACGTCAGTTTGAGGCGGTCGACGAGCAAGGGCGTATAGATCACGCCCATGCCGATGCCGAACATGCCCACGGCGCAAAAGAACACGCCCAATTGCCACGCAGGCGGCGGCGGCAGGCCCAGCCAGTGCATGGCCTGCACCAGCACGGCCATGCCACACATCGACGAGAGCACGCCGGCCATCGTTTGCATGTAATTGGCGCCGTGCCGGCCCTCGGCCCCGTAGTGAAAAGTGATGATGCTGCCGAGAATGCCGACCAGCACCTGGCCGCCGACGAAGAAGCCGATGGCGAAGTTCATATAGAGCGCGGCCAAACCGCCGAGCGGCCCGAAGACGAGGCCCGTCACGGCAATCAGCAGCGCGTAGTATTGCCACGTGCCGACGCGCGGCAACCAGCCGCGCCGCTTCCCGTCCGGCGCCTTATTGTCCTGCACGACTGCCCCCTGCACGACGATCTCGCCGGCCGCGCCCGTTCAAAAGGCATTGCCGATCGTCAAGTAAAACTCCTGCAACGATTCGCTCGCCCGTTTGTCGAGCTTGAAGCCGAGGTCCGCGCTGATCGGACCGACCGGCGAAAGGTAACGCAAGCCGGCGCCGGCGCCCGAACGGACGGCGCGGACGTCGAAACTCTTGGCGTCGTCGGTGACGTTGCCCGCGTCGAAGAACCCCAGCACGCCGAGGTCGTAGACGCCCAGCGGAATGCGCAATTCGGTGTTCTGGTAGGCCATGAAATAGCCGCCGACGGGCGTCCGATTGTCGGTCCCGTACGGACTGACTTCGTTCTGGCCGTAGCCGCGCAGGGTGGTCGAGCCGCCGAGGAAGAAACGGTGGCTGATCGGGATGACGTCGCCGCGGTGCAGCACCTGCATCTGGCCGACGACGACGTTCTCGGCGAAGACCCAGCCGGGCAGGAATTTCACCGCCTCGAAGATCGGCAGATACCACGACGAGCGGGCGGTCACTTTGAGATAATCGACCTGGCTGAGCAGCCAGCGCGCGCCGTAGTCGAGGCGGATCGAGTGGTAGGACCAGCGCGTGGGGTTGAAGACGTTGTCGCGCACGTCGTGGATGATCATCGGGCTGATCGTCGACAGCGCGACGCTGCCCTGCTGCTCGTCGGTGACGGCGGACGAGAGATTGTAGATGTAATCCTTCGTGTACTCGTAATAAAGCTGCATGGTGAACGGGTCGACGAGATTGTGGGCTTTGGCGGCCGTCTCGCGGGTCGCCGGGTTGTGGGCGGTCGCTTCGAGGAAGTTGAACAGTTTTTTCAACGCCACGGAACCGAGCAGGTCGACGGTCGTGGAGCGGTCGTCGTAGGCGATGTCGTTCAACTGCGCCGCGGTCAGGGTGATCGTGCCGTCGAGCGGCACGCGGGCGATCCACGGCCAGGTGAACGCCACGGTGGTCGTGCGCTGATCGAGATCGAAGTGGTCGCTGGTCAGCACGATCGACTGCCGGAACGACAGCGCACGGTCGTAGCCCGCAAGGTTGCGATGGCCGATTTCGAAGGCGACGTTGTAGCCCGTGAACGTGTTGTAGCCGAGGTCGGTGGTGATGTAGCCGCTCTTGCGTTCGTCGACCGTGACCATCAGATCGACGGTGGGCGTGTCGAAATCCGGATTGACCGGCGCGATCTTGACGCTGTTGAAAATGCCGAGCTGCACCAACGCCTGCTCCGACCGGAAAATCTTCTCGAAGTTGTACGGGTCGCCCTCGTAGACGACCAATTCGCGCAGGATGATGTATTTCTGGGTGTCTTTGGCGCCGCGCACGTAGACCGCGCCGAAGCGGTAGAGGATGCCCTCGGTGAGCCGGAACGTCAGATCGGCGTATTCGCCGTCTTCGCTGAATTCGACGTGATCGCGAATGCGGGCCTTGGCGTAGCCCTTGCGGAAATATTCGGAGAGGATGAACGTCTTGGTCGGCTGCATCAGGAACGGGTTGAACGGCTGGCCGACCCGCAGGCATTCGGGCATCGACTTGCCCATTTGCACCTGCAGGCCGCCCGGCGAAAAAGCGCCGACGCCTGCGAACGCCAGCGTGCGCAGCTTGGTCTGCGGGCCTTCGCTGAGCGCCACGTCGATGTCGATTTTTTCCGCCGATTCGTCATAGGTGATGTTGCGGTTGGCGACGATCGCCCGCAGATAGCCGTGCGTGTTGTAATAATTGATGACGTTTTCGAGGTCCTTTTCGAAATCCTCGTCGACGAACCAATCGCGGCGCGTCACCAGCTCGACCAGCGTCTTGTTGTCGTATTTTTGGTTCCCGTGGAAACGGATGCGGCGGATCGCGACCTTCGGGCCCTTGTCGACGGTCAGGTTGATGGTCTTCACCGCCTGGCCGTTCGGCTCGACCGTCTGGCGGTACGTTTGCTTGACCTGCGCCGTGTAGTAGCCCTGCCGCTGGTAATACACCGACAGGCGCTTGACGAAATCGGCGACGATCCATTCGTTGAAGCGCTTCTGGTTGTCGAGGCCGAGCAGATCGCGGAATTTCCATTTCATCTCGGCGCAGCTGAAGCATTGGTTGTCGTAGAAGATGTCGACCCGCGGCCCGATTTTCAGCGGGAAGGCGATTTCGACGGTCGACTGCTTGGGGTCCATGCGCACCGATTCCGCGTCTTTGTAATCGACGTCGGGCACGCTCGCCTCGCGATAGCGCTCGTCGGCGAGCCAGCTTTTCAGCCGGGCAAGGCCTTTGTCGAGGTCGGTTTTGCGGAAGTGCATGCCGTCTTTCCAATGCGTCACGTGCAGGATTTCCTCGCGCGTGTGCACGCCGAGGTCCGCGCCGGTGAAGTCGAAGCGGCTGATGCGGTAGTCGTCGCCTTCGTGCACGCGAATGGTCAGGTCGGCCTTGTTGTCGACCTGCGGTTTGGTTTTGAAAACCTCGGTCGTCACTTTCGCTTTGAACCGCCCGGCGGCGGCCATCGCCTCGGCGACCTTCTGGCGATACTCGTCCAGGTTTTCCGGCCGGAAATCGTCGCCGGAGTCGATCCGCAGGATGTCGGAGAGCAGTTCGGACGGCGAGTACGCGGTGACGCCGACGACGTTGATGTCGCGCAACACGTAACCCGGAAAGACGCGGACGTCGATCTTCACTTTGTCGCCGTCGGCCTCGCCGATGACGGCCGCGTTTTCGATGTCGCCGAGGAGATAGAGGGAGCGCAGGGTTTCGCGCACGCGCCAGCGTTCCAGCGGCCGGCCGACGGCGATGTTGGTCGCGCGTTTGATCGGCCCTTGATCGAGGTAAAACGGCGCCTCGATTTTCAGCTCGCTGACGATCTTGCCGTAGAACTGCTCGCTCGGTTGGTCGAGCGCGTTCGCCGCCGCGACGCTCCTGCCGGCGGGCGGCTTCGCGGCCGGCGCCGGCGTCGATTCGAGAACCGCGGCCGACGGCGGCGCCGGCTCCGGACTCGCGTCGGCGGCGAGGGCGATGCCCGTCCACGCCAGCGCGGCGAGCGCGATCAGCAAGATGGCGAGGCGACGGGTCAAGCGCGCCCCCGCGGCGGTCTGGCGGCGCCCGCCCAGCTCGGCGCGCCGCCATGCCGCATTCGCCATTCGCCATTCGTCATTCGCGATTCCCCGTTGGCCATTGCGCGTTTCGCCCTTAGCGGAACGGGATCTTCAGTTGCACGCCCGCGCCGTAGCCGCCGCTGGCAGGCGCGTCGGCCTGATCGGCGAAGTTGCTCCAGTCGGCGTACACGCCCCAGATGCCCAGAAAGTCGTAATTCACCATCGTCTTGAGCGTCGGGTCGGAAACGCTGCGCAGCAGCGAAACCGACAGGTTCTTGGCGACCGTTTTCGACGCTTTGAAGAACGGCGTGCCGGTGGAGTTGTCGACGCTCAGGTCGAGGCCGGTGTACGTCGAGAACTGGCTGCCGAGCAATTGTTGCGCCGCGGCGGCCAGCACCTGGTCGCTGTTGACGTTCGAGCCGCTGGCCTGAAATTCGCTGACCGAGACGCCGACGGTCAGCAGCGCGACGATGTCCTGCTCGTTGTGCGGCGGGTCAGAGGACAAGGCGACCGTGTAGTTTTCGGGCGTGCCCGAGACGTTGACGTAAATTTTGATGTCCTTCACGTCGGTCCGCGCATTGATGTCGAAAACCGGCGCAATCCGCGATTCGTCGATGAACTGAATCGCGGCGTTGGTCACCGCGTAATCGTTGTTCCAGACCAGCGCGTGGCCCTTGATCACCTCCACCGTGCCGATCAGACCCGTTTCCAGGTTGTTGCCGGAGAGCAGCAGATCGGCCTTGCTCTCGATCTGCGCGACGTTGTTCTCGAAACTGAGCCCGCGATCGCCGCGAATGCCGACGCTGAAATAGACCGCCGGCTCGCGCTCCTTTTGGAAGATCGCCGAACCGGTCGCGCCGCTGCGCGGGGCCTGCAGCATTTTCAGGATCTGCGGCAGATCGATGTCGTAGGTGACCGTCGCGCGGGTGATGTCGGCGTCGCCCGAGACGTCGAGCTTGCCGTCGTGCCGCGTGGTGACGAGCAAATCGACCTTGTTGATCGTCACGTCCAAATAGGGATCGTAACCCGTATGGATCTTGGTCGCCTTGAAAAACAGGTCCGCCTGATCGTGCGGCTTCTGCTTCTTGCCGACCGCCGCCGCCGGGCCGGCCGCCTCCGGTTCCGGACTCGCCTCGCCGGCCGGCGCTTGCGGGGCCGCCGCGGCGACCGACGCGAGCTTGTACGTGCCGCCGCCCTGCACCACGCCGCCGCCGAACGCGGCGGTCAGTTTCTGGATCGTGGCCACGCGCTTTTCGAAGCGCGCCGCGAAGTTCAGATTTTCGATCGGCGACGGCACGTTTTGAATGACGACCGTCCCGTTGACGATCGCGGCGTCGGCCGTGATCTTGTCGAGATCGAAAGCCACGGGAATCTCGGCCTGTAATTTCAGCTTGCCCGCCGCTTCGGCCAACGCCGGCACGAAGGCCGCGGCGATGCTGACATCCACGTCGCCGGCCAGCGCCAGGTAGGGCTCGCCGCCGACCTGTTTGTCGGTGACGTGCAAGCGGATGCCGGCGCCGCCGAGTGCGAACGAGCCTACGGTCAATTTGCCGCCGGCGTAGTGAATCTCCACCGGTGTCAACCGGCCCGCCTCGTTTTGATTGCGCACCTGGAACTGATTCTGCTGGAACAGCACTTCGGCGAGGCGCAAATCCATGGTCTGCACGAGCCCGGACGTTGTTTTGTCGTCGGCGCCCGCCGCCGGCGGGTGCAGCGATCCCGCGACCTCCGCCGCGCCGTCGAGGTAGCCGCGCAGCACATCTTCGGCCGTCGCGTTGGCGGCCTGCCGCACCGGCCGCCTCCGCGAACGGGTCTTGACCCGGCGGCTGATCCGCGACGGCGTGTTGAGAAAATCCGAGTAATCGACCTTGTCGAAGATCAGCTTCGCGGTGAACGGCATGTCGCCCGCGAGACCGAGCGTGCCCGCGATTTTGATCGATCCCAGGTTTCCGCCGGGCTTCGGCGCGGCGGGCTGCGCGGCCGGCGGCTTGGCGGCGCCGGGGCCGAAGTCGGCGTCGGGCGGGCTCTGGTCGTCATCGTCATCGCCGGCTGCGGCGTCGTCATCGTCGTCGTCGGCCGCGGCCGCATCGTCGTTGTCGTCGTCGTCGGTCGGCGCGGTTTTCGGCGGCGCCGGCGCGGCCGGCGCGGCGGGCTGGCCCGCGGCTTCCGCGCGCCGCGCGGCGAGCAATTCGCCGGTGACGATCGCCTGTTCGTTTTGGAACTTGATCGCGATCGTCGAGTTGCCGAAGTTCATATCCTGATATCGCCCGCCGGCGACGGCCAGCGTGAGTTCGCCGGCGGGATTCGCGAACGTGCCGTTCAGGTCGGCGTTGAGGTCGACATCCGCCATCGCCGGGATATGGTTCTTGGCGATGTAGTCGCTGGCCATTTCGGTGAGGTTCTTGGTGCGTAGCTTGACGTTGAAGGTCTTGGCGAACGGGTTCACGACGCCGGTCACGGTCAGGCTCGCCGGCTCCTTTTCGGCGGCGGTCGCCTTTTCGTCCGGCCGGCTTTTCCAGACGCCGTATTCGATCGTCGGCCGGATGCCGCGCGCTTTCTCGAGCGAGAGATCGTCGATCTGCACGTCGCCGTTTTGCAGGCGCGCCGCCAGGTTCACCGCTTTGACTTGTTCGTCGTACGCCGCCAGGTCCGCCGCCTTGAATGCGACCGCGCCGTTGAGATGCTCGACGGGGCCGTTGACGTCCGCGGTCAGCGAGGCGCGGCCGGTCAGCGGGAACTTCTTTTCCAGGCCGGCCATCTTCAGCAATTCGGCGATCGGCGTTTCGGGCAACGAGATCCTCGCCTCGACCAGCGGCTCCGCGGGTTTCATGTCATACGCGCCGTCGAGCCGCAGCGTCGTCGTCGCCGTTTTCGCCGCGAGCCCCGTGACCGTCGCGCGCTTGTTCTCCAGACCCACGTCGGCGGTCAACGACGCCAGCTTCGCCTGATCGAAAAGCAGGTCGGCGAACTCGAGCCGGCCGGCGATCGTCGGGTTCTTCAACGCCCCGCCGATGGTCGCGTCGACCCGCCCGTGGCCGCCGGTTTCCTTGCCGGCGAGGCCCTTGAATTCCGCCAAGTCGGCGAATTCCGCCGTCGCCTGCACGTTGGCGCGGCCGGCGAACGCCGCCGTGCCGTGCGCGGCGATATTCGTGTGCGCCGTGGCGACGGTGAGCGAGTCGATCCGCGCCGCGTCGGAATGGACGGCGCCTTTCAACGAAACGGTCGCCGTGGGCAGTTCCACGCCAACAGCCTCGATTTCGTTGGCGACGATCGTCAATTGGCGGATCTCGTTGTTCACCGCCGCGGCGCCCCCCGCGCGGCCGATATCCGTCGTCGCATCCAGATTGATCGCCGCGGTTTTCACACGCACCTGGTCGGCGTACCCGGCCTCTTGCAGGCGCACGTCGCCGCGGGCGTTCATCTTGAACGGCGTCAGGTCACCGGCGGCCGACAGGTCGGCGCCGACGACGCCGGCGACGGGGATGTTCTTCAAGCCGAACTGCCGCAACGCCTCGCCGACGTTCACCCCGGCGAGCTTCACGTCGGCAATGACCGGCAGCGTGTCGGAGAACGTCAGATGCGCGCTGACGCGCGCCTCGCCGCCGGCCGTCTCGACGTGCAGCGCGGAAACCTCGGCCTGGTCCTCGTCGACGCTGAAGTCGGTTTGGAAATTGCGGACCGGCAGTTGGTTGACCGCGCCTTCCTTGATCGCCAGACCGCCCTTGCCCCAATACGAAACGGCGTCGCCGGTGAGCCGCACGCCGCCGTCGACAACCAGGTCGAACGGCCCGCGCAGTTGCAGGTCGCCGGGTTTGTTCAACACGACCTGGTTGACCTTGCGCAGGTCCGATTCCACCTCGAGATGCGCCGTCGTTTCGAGATCGTCGAGCAGATCCTCCGCTTTCGCCGTGCCGTGCAGGGTGAGATCGGGCAAGGCAAGCTCGATGCGCGGGACCTGCGCGTCCCAATTCTGCAAGTTGCAACGAGCGTCGATCGCCAGGGTCTGCACCTGCTCGGCCAGGCTGTCGCCGAGGCGGAAATCGACGCCGGCGATGCGCACCGCAGCGTCGGAATCGCCCGAATTGAGGTCGGCGTGGGCTTCGACGTGCACCGTGTCGACGCCGATGTGCAGCGGCGTCGACGGCCGCGGGTCGGGGTTGTCCTCGGTCGCCGGCGGCTTGGTCGCGGGGATGTCCATCGCGAATTTCGCGTCCACGGTGACGCGTTCGGCGACGATCGGCAGCTTGAGGCGGAACACGGGCCCCGGCGGCTTCTTCGGTTTCGGCGGCGAAGGGCAGATTGGCAGATTCTCCACGCCGTCGTTGATGTAGAGGTAATTCTCGGCGCCTTCGATGGCGATTTCGCTCACCACGACCTGGCCGCGCAGCAAGGGCAACGTTTTCGCTTTGATCAGCAGATGTTCCAGCCGCGCGAACGGCTTGCCGTATTTCTCGGTTGGGTCGGTGTACTTCGCGCCGGTGATTTCCAGGCGGAACGGCAACAGCCGCAGGCGGAATTTTTGCACTTCGATTTTGGCGCAGATCGCTTTTTCCACGGGCGGCAGCGCCGTGTCGAGGGCGATACGCATGAACCATTCGGAGTCGAGCAGGAAGTTGAGCGCAACCAGCAGCAGGAGGACGAAGCCGATAACGCCGCCGACGAGATAACCGAGAAACTTGAATAGTTTCCCTATGATTCTGGCGGCTCGCGGCATGGCGTTCCCGTCAGGGCGGGGCGATCCCCGGCCCGGTTCGTCGCCTCGGTCGCGGACGGCCTGTCGACCGGGCCGCGGGGCTCGTCATCCCGGCCAGGACGGCCATCCGCACAGCGGGCAGCGCAACGCGCCGAGGCCCACGCGGTTGATCTCCCGGATGATTGCGGCGAGGGCCTCGATCCGGCGCCCGAATCGAGGCCCTGCCAGGCAAAGCGGGCAACGGGGTTCGAACCCGCGACACCAAGCTTGGGAAGCTTGTACTCTACCAACTGAGCTATGCCCGCCCGCGATCCCCCGGCCGGCGGCGGCGCGGGCCGCTGCTCCAGGCTGTCTGCCTGGGAGGCCTGCCGCCGTCCAACGTTCGGATCGGAACCGCTTCTATCCATAGCTTAAGGCGCGGAATTGTCAAGACGAGAGATGCGCCGGCGGGGCCGGCGAATTACTTCGCGCCGGCCGGCCGTGCAGCGGCGATGCTCGCCATCGCCGTCCGGGCTGCTACACGTTGAACCGCACGTGCATGATTTCGCCGTCGTTGAGCACGTAGGTCTTGCCTTCGACTTGCAGCTTGCCGGCGTCGCGGCAGGCCTTGAGCGAACCGAGGGCGAGCAGGGTGTCCCACGGCACGATTTCGGCGCGGATGAAGCCGCGTTCGAGATCCGAGTGAATGCGCCCCGCGGCCTTCTGCGCGTTCGTGCCCGCGGGCGCCGACCAGGCGCGCACCTCGTCTTCGCCCACCGTGAAAAAGCTGATCAGATTGAGTTGCCGATAGGCTTCGCGGGCGAGCGTGTGCGCGGCGGGCTCGCCCAGGCCGAGCTCGGCGGCGAACGCCTGCTGGTCCGCGGCGGGCAGCGCGGCGACCTCGGCGGCGACCTTCAGGCAGACCGGCGCGACGTGCCGCCCGAAGAGGCGGGCGGCGGGCAGGGCGCCGGCGTCCGCGGCGCCGCCCTCATCGACGTTGAGCACGAGCAACTGGGGCGTCATCGTCACCAGGTTCAACCCGGCCAGGCCGGCCTGATCGTTCTCGTCGAACGCCACGCTCCACAGCGGCTGCTCGGCTTCGAGCGCTTCCTTCGCCTTGTGCACGGCATGCTTGCGCGCGGCCTCCAGCGGCTGCACGTGTTCGCGTTCGATCAGCCGGTCGCAGACGACGAGGTCGGCGAAGATCATCTCGCCGTCGAGCTTCTCCAGGTCGCGCGCGGCATGGGGCGGATCGCTCGCCGTCGGCGTGGCGCAGGCGCGCAGGACGTGCAGAAACAGGTTCGCGCCTTTGATCTGATCGAGGTAGCGTTCGATCTCGCTTTTGCGTTTGGCCTCGCCCTGCGGCCAGGCGGCCTCGCGGGCGCGGATCTCGGCGTAGACGGTTTTTTTCGGCTTGAACAGCTCGGACAGGCGGTCGATCCGCGGGTCCGGCGTCTTGATCGTGACGATGGCCGCGGCGCCGGCTTCGTGCCCGGAAAGCGCCGCGAGCAGCGTCGATTTGCCGCAGCCGCCCAGGCCGATGACGGTGATGTCCATGGACTTGCTCCTTCGGGGTCGGGAATCGCATTCAGCGGACGCCAGGGTAGCACAGCGCCCGCTTCCTCGCCATTCCCGCCCAATTGCCGGCGGCCATCCCGGGACGGGTCTCCGCGCCCGCCCCCGTCGCCGGGTCTGCCCCGGTTCCGGCTTCTGCCCCACCGCCGAGGCGCCGCCGAGGCGGCGGGCCCCTTTCCGGCGGGCCCCTTTTCGGCGGCGCCTTGCGGGTAGCGCGGATAGTGCGGATAGTGGCGGATAGTGTTCCGGCCCGTCCCGCTAGCGTATTGCGTTAACGTTAACTGTATTTTTTCTACTAATGCTGTTAATGAGAAACCACTATCCGTCTATCCGCTTGCGCTTTATTTTCCATAACTTATGCGGCGGATAGTGCGGTTTTGACTATCCGCTTTTTCGCCCCACTCCCGCCAAATTCGTCAACATCTCGGCTGCACCGTCTCCAAACTCCAAACTTGATGCTTTTGTCTGTGGTCGCGGGTCCGCCCCTTCCCGCTATCGGCCCTGCACGTCACATACGTCCCCCTAGGTCTGTTTATTCCTTATGACTATTTGGGGGCATATCTGCAGCAGAAGGTGAGATGTTTTTTTTGATATTTTCCCCGGCGGCGCAACCGCTTGATAACAAGCCGTTTTTCGCCGGCGTCCTGTAGCGACGAAGTCGCAACAATGCCGGGGCAATCCCCGGTGCGTGCCCGCCGCCGGGGGCTGGCGGGGGCGCCCGTCCTGCATCCGAGTTGCCGTGCCAAGCCGCCTACTGGCCACTGACCACTGGCCTCTGGCTAACGGCTACTTGCCGCTTCCGCCTGACCACTGGCCACTGGCCACTGGCCACTGTTCACACCGCACAGAACGAATTTGACAATTCGGCGGGCCAAGGGTAGTTTCAAACTCGGGGCGGTGGACACGTGGGAGCCTCGAAGCGGAAAATTCGTGCAATTTCATGGTTTCGCGGGCGGTTTGAACGCGGAGTATTCAACGTGGGGGAGCGCGGAGCGGACCAGTGAACAGACCACCTGAGCTTTTCGATCTGCAACGGTTGACGCGCGAGCCGCTGGCGAACCGCGGCGGCAAGGCGAACGTCGCGGATTTCGCCAAACCGCCGGCCGGCGGGGCCAGCTTCGCCGAGTGGCTCGATAGTTTGCCGAACATCCAGGCCGGGCGCGAGTTTCGCGAGTTGGTCGAGGCGATCGTCGCGGCGCGGGCGGGCCACCGCGCGGTGCACGCGGCCCTCGGCGCGCACGTGGCGAAGGTCGGCCTCGGGCCGCCGCTGGCGGAATGGGCGGCGCGCGGCATTCTGACCGCGGTGGCCGTGAACGGCGCGTTCATCATTCACGAATACGAGATCGCGGCCGCCGGGTTCACGAGCGAAAACGTCGACGCGGCGCTGCCGGCCGGGGCGTTCGGCATGACCGAGGACACCGGGCAGGCGATCGCGGCGATGGTTGAGTTGGCCGAACGGCGCGGCGTGGGCCTGGGCCTGGCGGCGGCGGAGTTCCTCGCCGAGGGCGGCTTCCCGCACGCGGACGCGACGCTGCTGGCGGCGTGCCATCGGGCGGACGTGCCGGTGACGGCGCACGCGGCGCTGGGCGCGGACGTGGCGCATTTGCACCCGGCGCTCGATCCGGCGAAATTCGGCGCCGCGTTGATGCGCGATTTTCGCGCTTTCATCACGCTCGTCGGGCGGCTGGAAGACGGCGTTTATCTCAATATCGGCAGCGCCGTCGTCCTCCCCGAGGTGTTTCTCAAGGCGCTGACCGCGGTGCGCAACGCGGGGATTCCGGTGCAGCGGCTGACGTGCGCGAATTTCGATTTCCTGCGCCCCTATCGGGCGCTGACCAATGTCGTCAACCGGCCGACGGTCGGCGGCGGGCGCGGCGTCAATCTGACCGGCTCGCACGAAATCTTGATTCCCTTGTTGACGGCGGCCGTGCTGCATCGCCTGTGGTCGCCCACGGAGGACCAACAACCATGAGGGTCCTGGTCGGCGAAGCGAATTACGCCGAGTTCGAGGTGCTCAACGACTACCTGACCGGCAAGGGCTTCGCCGTGCAATGGGTCCAGAACGGCGCCGACGCCGTGGCGGCGTTCCGCCAGGCGCAGCCGAATCTGATCATTCTCGACGCGTTGCTGCCCGGCCTGACCGGCTTGAAGGTCTGTCAGACCGTGCGCAATCTGCCCGGCGGCGAGGCCGTCAAGACCGTGCTGCTGTCGAAAGTCTATCGGCAATTCCGCGCCCAGTACGAATCGCGCAAGACGATGGGCGTCGACGCCTACAGCGAAAAACCGGTGAACGTCGCCGAACTCGACAAGCTGTTGAACGAACTGCTCGCCGCGCCCCTGGCCGCGGCGCCGGCCGCCCCGGCCGCGGCGCCGTCCGCCAACGGCGGGCCGAGCGCCGCCGGCGCGCCGTTCGGCGAGTTCGCGCGGGCGGGCCGGTCGGCGCGGGCCGGCGAGGAGGCGGAGCCCGAGCCGGCGACGATCGCGGCGCCGCCCTCGCGGCCGGCGGCGAAGGCCGCGGAAACCAAGCGCACGCTGGGCACGACGGGCGCCTTGAGCAGCACGCCGTTTCCGCGGCTGCTGTTTTACCTGCACAAGTTCCGGCGCACCGGCGCGTTGCGGGTGGCGCACGAGACGATCAGCAAGGTCATTTATTTGCGCGACGGCAACCCGGTGTTCGTGACGTCGAGCCTGTCGAACGAATCGCTGGGGCGCTATCTCGCGCAGCATTCGTACATCACCGACGAACAATACAATTCCAGCTTGCAGAAGATGGCCGCCACCGGGCGGCAGCAGGGCGACATCCTGCTGGAAATGAACGCCCTGTCGCCGCACCAGCTTTTCGAGGGCTTGCAGGGGCAAATCCGCGAGAAAATCCTGCGCGTGTTCGCGTGGGACGAAGGCGAATACGAATTCCGTTCGGGCTCGTTCATGCTCGGCGAGGGCATGCAGGTGAAAATCCCGGCCTTGCCGTTGATTCTCGAGGGGGTCAAACGGTTCTACAACCTGTCGCGGTTGGAGCGCTATTTCAACGAGTACAAGAATCAGCGCCTCCGCCGGCTCAAAGGCTCGCTGCTGGAAAAGGGCGCGATGAGCCTCGCCCCGCACGAGGCGAAGCTGCTCAAATTCATCGACGGCAAACTGACGCTCGGCAAGATCGTCGCCCAGAGCCCGGTCGGCCTCTCGGAAACGTTCCAGGTCCTCTATTTCCTGCTGTTGACCGAGGTCCTGCGGTTCGTCGGCGACCCCGGTTTCGCCAAGCGCGGCCTCGGCGATCACGAGGAATACGCGGCGGTCCGCCGCCGCCAGCACGACGAACTGCGGTCGCTGCAGGAAGACCGCTCGGGCTACGTCGAAGACAGCCTGCACGTCTTCCGCCGGCGCGTCGCGCGCGCTTTCGAAAACCTCGAACGGAACGATTACTACGAACTTCTGGAACTGCCGCGCTACGCCGCGCCGGAGCAGATTCGCCAGTCGTACCACCGCCTCGCCAAGGCCTATCGCCCCTACGATCTCCACCGTCAGGCGGACGCCGAGCTGCAGGCCAAGAGCGATCGGCTTTTCGCCGCGATCAGCAAAGCCTACGAAACGCTGCTCGACCCCGCCCTGCGCCGCGCCTACGACGAGGAACTGGCCAGCCGGCCCGCCGGCGCCGCGGCGCCGCCGCGCTCGCCGGCCCCGCCGCGCCGTCCCGCGGAACCGCCGGAGCAGCCGCGCCACCGCCCCGAACCGTCCCGGGCCATCGAACCGCCGATTCCGCCCAGTCTGCGCGCCGAAGCGCCGAGCCGCACGCCGCCGCGCGAAACACCGGCCGCCGCGGATTACGTGTTCGATTTCGAAGAGCCCGCGGCGGCCGAACCGGCGGCGCCGACGGAGCGGGCCGCGGCCGCCGCGCCGCGGCCGCGCGAGGTCGAGGCCGAGTTCGCCGCCGACGCCGATTTCATTCCGGCGAGCCAGCGCGTCCAGGAAGACATGGACGCGCCCGACATCGAATGGGCGCCGGAATCCGATCTCGCCGCCGAGGCCGTCGACGACACCGCCCAGGAGCTGGTCGACTTTGCGGCCGACGAAGAGGAAGAGAAGCGCCTGGCCGAAGCCAGCAGCGTTACGGCGTCCGTCGCCGATCTGGTCCGCAGCGAATTGGCGTTCCAACAGGGCGAAGACGCGCTGCACGAGAAGGAGTACGACGAAGCCAAACGGCATTTCGCCGAAGCGATGCGGCTGAATCAGAAAGAGGCCGAATACTGCGCGTACCTCGGTTTCGCCACGTTCCTCGCGGCGCCGCACGATCCGCACGCCGTCGCCGAGGGCCGCGATCTGATCGAAAAAGCGGTCAGCATCAACCCGACGCAGGACAGCGCCTACACCTTCCTCGGTCTGGTCCAGTTGCACGAGGGAGCGCGGGAATTGGCGCGGCGCAGCTTCGAACGCGCCTTGCAATACAATCCGGACAACGCCCGGGCCCAGCAGGAATTGCGCAAGCTGGAGGGGGCCTAATTGCCCGCCAAGAGCGTGCTGATCATCGAACCGGACGAGGCCGACCGCCGGGAATTGAAGACGATCCTCGGCCGGCTCGGCTATCAGGTTGACGCGGCGGCCAACAGCGCCGAGGGCATCGAGGCGTTTCGGCGCGGCCGGCACGATCTGGTCGTCGTCGAGGTGCTGCTGTCCGGCGTCAACGGCCTGCAAGTCTGCAAGATGGTGAAGGAGCAGGGCGAAGACTGGCAGGTCAAGGTCGTCGTCGTGTCGAAGATTTATCAGAGCCGCGCGATGGAATACGACGCGATCAACCGTTACAAAGCCGACGGCTATTTCGCCCGCCCGTTCCCCCTCATCAAACTGATTGAAAAAATCGGCGCCTTGATCGGCGAACCCGTCGCTCCCCCGCACCCGGCGGGCGCCCGGCCGCGCGCGGCCGAACGCAGCCCCGCCGGCGAACCGCGCCCGACCGCCGCGCGCGCCGCGCCGGCCAATCCGGCCGAACGCGAGGCGCCGGCGCCGCCCGCGCCGCCGCCGGAGACGATCGATTCGCCGCCGCCGCCGGACGAGGGCTCCTTCACGCCGGCCACGTTCGGCCGCATGCTGGCCAAGATCGGCCGCGAGAAAATCGGCGGCGTGCTCCAGGTCCGGCACGGGCCGGAGATCAAGCATATTTTTTTCGTGGACGGCAAACCGGTCTTCGTCAAGTCGTCCAACGCCGACGAGAGCTTGGGCCGCATGCTGGTGGCCGACGGCGCGCTGACCAGCGAACAATACGCCGCGGCCGTGACCGAGATGAACGAAACCCGGAAGAAGTTCGGCACCGTCATCGCCGCGCGCGGCTACTTGTCGTCCGATGCGCTGTACTATCACCTGGTCAATCAAACCCGCTTGAAAATCGCCCGCTGCTTCGCGTGGGACCGCGGCGAGTACCTGTTCGACCGCACGGCGCACTATTCGGCCGAAGCGACGATGTTCGAGAGCGAGGCGTCCGCCGTCGTGCTCGAAGGCTACCGCCGCTGCATCGACGCCGCGCCGCTGGAGGCCGATTACGAACGCGACAAGACGCGCTACGTCTTCCCCGGCGATCCGGCGCTGGCCGCCGAGGCCCGCGAGCGCCTGACGCCCGACGAACGCGACCTGCTGGCCGCGGCCGACGGCCGCAGGCAATTGCGCGATGTGGTCGGCGACAGCCCCCTGGGCCTCATGGCGGCGTTGCGCGTGATCAACGCGCTCGCCTGCCTGGGCGCCGTCCGGTTGACGCCGATCGAAAAACGCGAAGACTTGGCGCCCTACGAAACCGTGCCGCCGCCCGAGATCGACGCGCCCGAGGCCGAGCCCGGCGGCGTCGAGCGCTATCGGGATCTCAAAATTCTGTACGTGAAGATGGACGACCTCAATTACTTCGAACTGCTCGACGTGCCGCCGGATGTCGATCCCGAGGCATTGCGCGCGGCGTTCGAGGCCCTGGAGCGAAAATATCACCCCGAGGCGTTCACCCTCGGCGCCCCGGCCCGCGTGCTGCGGATGGCGGCGACCGTGGTGCGCCGTCTGCGCAAGGCGTACGACGTGCTGCGCGACCCGGCGGCCCGCGACGACTACAGCCGCCGCGTGGCCGTGGGCCTGTACGCCGACCGGCGCGCGGCGACGCCGGCCGCGCCGGGGAAAGAGCCCGAGGCGGCGGACGGCCAGCGCGAGGCGCAGCGCTGTTATCAGGAAGGCCAGCTCGCGTTGGAGCAGCGGAAGCACGCGCTGGCCGCCGAGCGGTTCAAGAAAGCCGCGGCGCTCAATCCGAAAAACGCGGAGTACCAGGCGAAGCACGCGTGGGCCATGTTCAAACAGCTCGACGAGCCGGGCCTGACGTGGGACGACGTGGAGCGGACCGTGAAGGCGGCGTTGGCGGCGACGGGCGAGCGGGCGGACCTGTTGGGCGTGCTCGGCCGCGTGCGGGCCCGCCAGGGCGACGACGAGAAGGCCCTGCGCTATCTGAAGAAGGCTCTGGCGCTGGACCCGAACAATCAGGATCTTCGCCGCGAGGCGCGTTTTGCCGAGCAGCGCTTGAAAAAGGATGACGCGAAAAAAGACGAGAAGAAAAAATCGATCTTCGGGAAGCGATCATGACTTTGAACGAGCAAATTGTTCTGGCGATGCACGACCGCGAGTTGGCGAACCAGTTCGCCGTCCTGCTGGAAAAAGCGAAGTTCGACGTGGTGAAGCGCCACACCGCTCGCGAACTGCTGGAGACGATCGACGCCAAGACGCCGGCGGCGATCGTGCTCGGCGTCTTGCTGCCGGACGCGAACGGCCTGGAGGTCTGCAAACGCATCAAGACCGACCCCGGCACGCGCGAGGTGAAAATCGTCCTCGTGTCCGCGTTCAAACGCTCGGCCCGGTTCGCCCTCGACGCGAAAACCAAATACCTGGCCGACGAGTTCCTCGAGATGCCGGTCGCCCCGAAGGATTTCGTCAAGGCGCTGGAAACGCTGCTCGGCGGCGCGCCGGCGCCCGCAGCGGCCGCGGAACCGCCGCCGGCCAGGGAAACGCGCGACCGCGCGCCGGCGAAGCCGGCCGGCCGTCCCGCCCCGCGGAGCGAGCCGCCGCGGCCCGCGCCGCCGGCGAACGGCCGCGTGGAAAAACCGTTCGAGAAAAATCCGCCGCGGGCCGCCGCGGCGCCGGCGGAGCGCGCGGCGGAGAAGCCGGCGGGGTCCGGCGACGAAGCCGGCGGTTCCGTCGCGGTCGGCGAGATCCCGCTGACGGGACGGCTCGGGCCGGTGCTGTTGCCGGAGTTGCTGCTGGTGCTTTATCAACGCCACGCCGTCGGCATCCTCGAGGTGCGGGCGCTCGACGAACAGCGCGAGATTCTCGTGCGCAACGGCGTGCCGGTGGCGATCCGCTCCAATTTCATTCCGGATGAAGCGCTCGGCCAATTGTTGATCGGCCAGGGGTTGCTCGACGCGATCACGCTCGAGCGCCTGTTGCGCCAGGCGCGGGAAGAAAGCCGCAAGATCGGCGAATTGCTGGTCGAGAACAACGTGCTTTCGGCGGCCGATCTGGCGGCGCTGCTCCGGCTGCAGGCCAAGCGCAAAATGAATTCCGCCTTTCGCTGGAAAGACGGCTCGTACGCCTTCAAGGCCGGCCCGCGCGACATGCCCGACGGCGTGGATATCGCCCAAGACATGCTGTCGATCCTGCTGAGCGGCATCGTCCGGCATTTCAACATGGCGAAGCTGGAAGAGCGGCTGTACCTGAACAAGAATTCGATCGTCGTGCGCACGCCCAAGCCCGAGCTTTCGCCGCAGGACTTGCAAATCAGCGAACGCGAACGCGAAGTGCTCGACTTGGTGGACGGCTCGCGCACGCTGGGCGACATCATCGCCGACGCCGATTTGAACTTCGTCCGCACCTTCCAGGTGCTGTACCTGTTTCTGTTGTTCGGCATCGTGCGCTTCAAGAGCGGCGACCGGTTTTTCCGGGTCGACGAGGCCGTCGCCCACCGGGCGCGCGCCGAAAAGAGCGCCATGCTCGGCAGCCTCGGCGGCGGCCCGGACGCGCTCGAACCGGAGCCCGAGGCCGAGTCCGGCCGGAACGAAACGCCCGCCTTCCCGGCGTTTTTGTACGGACTGTTCCACGCCAAGGCGAACGGCCGGATCGTCGTCCGCCGCGGCGAAGAGGAAGAAATCGTCCACCTGGTCGACGGCATGCCCGTGCAGGTGTCCTCGCGCCAGCCCGGTTTGCTGGCGCTGGGCAACCTGCTGGTGGCGCGCGGCAAAATCGGCCCCGAACAGCGCGACGCGTTGGTCGCGCGGGCGCGCGCCGCGGGCCGGCCCGTCGGCGAAATCGCGCTGGCCGACGGCCTGGTCACGCCGCACGAGTTGTTCGAGATCCTTCTGGCGCAGTTGGAGAACAAACTGATTGCGCTGTTCGGCTGGCAGAACGCCGAATTCCACTTCGAAAAAGGCCCGAGCGAGTCGGCCGACATCGCGCCGGTGAAAGTGGACGTCAATCGCCTCGTGTCGCAGGGCGTGAAGCGGACCATCCCGCCGGAAGAGGCGGTCCACGAGATACGCGGCCGGAGCGAAGATCGGCCGACGTGGGTGGGCTCGCTCCAGGATGCGGCCAAGGTGTTCGGCGAACCGCGCGACGGCCGCGTGCTGCACCTGATCGATGGGCGGCGCACGGTGCGGCAGATTGTCGAGGAAAGCCGGTCGGACGAAGGCCGCGCCGCGCAGATTCTGGTCGCGTTGTGGCGGCTGGGGTTGGTGAACTTTTCCGGTTCGTAAGAGGCCGCCGACCGAGGCGAGTTACGAGTTACAAATGACGAATTACGAGTGCTGGGTAATTCGTAATTCGAAATTCGAAACTCGCCGGTCGCCGACCTGGATCGTTAACCGCAAATAACTCGGCGACGCCGGTTCGTTTGGACAACCGGCGGTCCGAGTGATATATTTCGGTTTCGACGGGGCGGCAGACAACACGGTCTCCGAGAAAGCGCATGAAAAAAGCGAGCAAGGTTGACGACCTCATCGCGGAGAAATTGGGCGAACTGATCGAGTCGCTCCGCGCCTTGCGCGATCTCGGACGGCGCTGGACCGTCGCGGAAGAGCGCCTCGCCGCGTTGGCGCGCTCGCAGCCGAAGCTGACCGCGGAATTGGCCGCCCGCCGCGCCAAACCCAGCCCCCCGCGCCCGGCGACGCCGGCCGCGGCGGCGGCATCGCCGGCGGCTCGCGCGGCGGCGCCCGCGGCGTCGACGGCGCCGCGTCCGCGGGGCAATCCGTTGGTTCCGCAGGCGCCGAATCTCGAAGCCATCCGCGAAGAAATGGGCGACTGCCGGCGCTGCAAATTGTGGAAGACCCGGAAGAATCTGGTGTTCGGCGACGGCTCGCCGACGGCCGAGTTGATGTTCGTCGGCGAAGGGCCGGGCGCCGACGAAGACGAGCAGGGTCTGCCGTTCGTCGGCCGGGCCGGCAAATTGCTCAACGATATGATCGCCGCCATGGGCCGCCAACGCGGCGAGGTCTACATCGCCAATATCGTCAAAAGCCGGCCGCCGGAAAACCGCGAGCCGGAACCCGACGAGGCGGCTGCCTGCCTGCCGTTCTTGCTGATGCAGATTCAGGTCGTGCGGCCGCGCGTGATTGTCTGCCTCGGCCGCGTCGCCGTGCAGCGCCTGTTGGAAACGACCGCGCCGATCAGCCGACTGCGCGGCCAATGGCAGCTTTACCACGACATCCGCGTGATGCCGACGTATCACCCGGCGTATCTGCTGCGCAGTCCCGAAGCGAAGAAGCCGGCGTGGCAGGATCTCCAACTCGTCATGGCCGAACTCGGCTGGCCGTTGCCGAAAAGGAAGGGGTGAGCACGTGCGTCGCGCTCGACTGATGCTTTGCCTGATCGGTTTGTTGGCGGGGCTGGCGTTGCTCGCTTTCGCCCAACAGCCGGCCGCCGGCGCCGCGGTCGTCCGCGTCATTACCGTCAACGGCGCGATCAATCCGGGCAGCGCTGACTATATCCTGGCCGCGTTGCATCAGGCGGAGGCGGCCGGCGACGCCGCGCTGCTGGTCGAACTCGATACGCCCGGCGGCCTCGTCGACTCGACGCAGGACATCGTCAAGGCGATGCTCGACAGTTCCGTGCCGGTCGTCGTTTATGTGACGCCGTCCGGCGCGCACGCCGGCAGCGCGGGCGTGATGATCACGCTGGCGGGCCACATTGCGGTCATGGCGCCCTCGACGCGCATCGGCGCCGCGAGCCCCGTGTCGATGAGCGGCCAGATGGACGAAACGATGAAGGCCAAGGTGACCAACGACATCACCGGCTTTGTCGAGTCGATCGCCAAGAAGCGCGGCCGCAACGTCGAATGGGCGAAGAAGGCCGTGACGCAGGCGGCGGTCGTCACCGACGACGTCGCGGTGAAAGACGGCATCGTCGATTTCGTCGCCCGGGACGTGCCCGACATCCTGCAAAAAGCCGACGGCATGACCGTGACGCTCCGCGGCGACGTCAAGCGGACGCTGGCCTTGCGCGACGCTCGCGTTGTCCGCCAGGAGATGACCGTCCGGCAAAAAATCGTTTTCCATTTGGCCGATCCGAACCTGGTGTATTTGTTCATGATGATCGGCATGCTGGGGCTGTACGCCGAGTTTTCCAATCCGGGCATGGTGCTGCCCGGGGTCATCGGCGGCGTGGCGCTGCTGCTGTTCGCGGTGAGCACGCAGATTCTGCCGGTCAACGCGATCGGCCTGCTGTTGATCGCGGGCGGCATCGCGCTGTTTCTCCTCGAATTTAAATTTACGAGCTACGGGGCTCTTACGGCAGGAGGGGTCGCCTTGCTGATCTTGGGTTCGTTGTTCATGTTCGACAATACGCCGGCCAAGGTTTTTCCGTCTGCCGATTTTCAATTGCGGGCGTCCTGGACGGTGATCGTGCCCAGCGTGCTGGCGATGGGCGCGTTCACGCTCTTCGTCGCGTACAAGGTGCTGCGCGCCCAGGTGAGCAAAGGGCGGACGGGCGCCGAGGGCATCGTCGGCGAAATCGGCGTCGCGGCCACGTTAATCGACAAGGAAGGCAAGGTGCAGGTCCAGGGCTCGTACTGGGACGCCGTATCCGACGAGAGCATCGAAAAAGGCGCGAAAATCAGGGTCGTCGCCGCCGATGGCCTGTCGTTGACGGTGAAAAAACTCTAATCAAGGAGGCTGCCGCATGTCATCGCCCGCCGCTATGGGACTCTTGGTTCTTTTCGGCATCGCGTTTTTGATCGTGCTCTCCGGTCTGCGCGTGCTCAACGAATACGAGCGCGGGGTGATTTTCCGGTTCGGCCGCATCTCGGAAACGAAGCTGCCCGGCATCCGCTGGATCATTCCCTTCGTCGATCGGATGCTGAAGATCAGCACCCGCGTGCTCGCCACCGACGTGCCGGCGCAGGATGTCATCACCCGCGACAACGTGTCGGTGAAGGTGAGCGCCGTCATCTACTTCAAGGTGATGGACCCGATCAAGGCCGTCATCGAGGTCGAGAATTATCTCTACGCCACCAGCCAGATGAGCCAGACGACGCTGCGTTCCGTCCTCGGCCAGAGCGAATTGGACGAGTTGCTGTCGCAGCGCGAAAAGATCAACCTCGAGCTGCAGACGATCATCGACAAACACACCGATCCGTGGGGCGTCAAGGTGACGGCGGTCGAGGTCAAGAACGTCGACCTGCCGCAGGAAATGCAGCGCGCCATTGCCCGCCAGGCCGAGGCCGAGCGCGAACGCCGCGCCAAGGTCATCGCCGCCGAAGGCGAATTGCAGGCGTCGGCCAAATTGAACGAGGCGGCGATGGTGTTGTCGCAGAACCCGATGTCGCTGCAGTTGCGCTATTTGCAGACGCTGGCCGAGATCAGCACCGAGAACAATTCGACGATGATCTTCCCGTTGCCGCTCGATCTGATTCGGCCGTTTCTCCGGGATCCGTTCCCGAGCAAGCAAGGCTGAGGCCGACCGTCGCGCATGAACGACGACGCGCAGAAAGAACTCGCGCGGCTGCGCGAGGGCGCCGCGGCGTTGCAGCAGGAAGTCGACCGGCTGCGGCGGGTCAACGATGAACTGACCGAACGCGCGCTCCAACTCTACAGCCTGTTCGAATTGAGCTATTCGCTCGGCGCCGGCGTGCGCTACGAACGCATGTCGGCCGATTCGATGGATTTCCTCGGCGACCTGCTGGGCATCGAGCAGTTCAGCCTGCTGCTCTACGATCCCGAGAACGATGCGCTGACCATCAAAGCGGCGCTGGGCATTCCGCAAGAGGCGCGGCAAAAGTGCGTCATCCGACCGGGCGAGGGCGTCGCCGGCGCCGTGTTCGCGACCGGCGAGGCGATCTACGCGCCCGACGTGACGCAGGATGCGCGCTATCTCTATTACCAGGGCCTCAATTTTCAGGGCGGCAGCCTGCTGGCGCTGCCGCTGGTCGACGAGGACAACAAGCCGTTTGGCGTGCTGAACATTTCGAATCCGCAGGTGGACGCCTTTTCGGAAAACGACCGCGCCCGGTTCGGCACGCTCGCGCTGCAAATCGCCGTCATTATCCAGAATTACACCTATTACCGGCGGCTGCAGCACTTGTCGCTGACGGACGAGCTGACCGGCGTGGGCAACCGTCGCGCCTTCTTCGAAGGCCTGGAAGAAGAGCACGGCCGCCATCGCCGCTCGCAGAAGAGCTATTCGCTGCTGCTGATCGACGTCGATTTCTTCAAACGCTACAACGACGCGCACGGCCACCTCGAAGGCGACCGGGCGTTGCAGGAACTGGCCGTCACGCTGCGCTCCCGCTGCCGGAATTCCGATATTCTCGCCCGCTACGGCGGCGAGGAATTCGTCGTCTGCGCCATCCGCACCGCCAAAGACGAAGGGGTCATGCTCGCCGAGGCGCTGCGCCAGGCGGTCGACCAGCGCGAGTTCCGGCTCGACGACGGCGCGCCCGCATCGAAGCTGTCGATCACCATCGGCGTCGCCAACTTCCCCGAAGACGGCGAAAACCATCGCGAGGTGTTGTGCAACGCGGACCGCGCGCTCTATTTCGGCAAAATGCACGGCCGCAACACCGTCGTCGTCTATCCCATTCCGGAACCCGTGCCCCCCGGCGGCGTCGGCGCCACGGGCATCGTGGGCGCCGGCCGGCGGAGCAAAGGCGCGGCCGACGACGGGGGGTAGCCCGGGACGCGGGATGCGGGACGCGGGACTCGGGACTCGAGATGCGGGATTCGGAACACCTTTCCCTGCGGGAGAGGTCGGGCAGCCGGCCCACAATATGACAATTCGATTCCACGTTGCCGATCCGCGGTTCCGGTCCGTCGCCCGGCTGAACGATCACCGGACATTCCAGTCGATCTGCCGCCACTCAGTGCGCTTGTTTCCCACCGCAGCCCGCCTTGTCTTCCGGACGCGATTGTTCTATACGTGTGAGACGTGAATACGGCGGCCAGAAATCACGTGTCGAGCACGAGCATCAGGAAGACGATTGACGACATACGGCTGGGAAAGCACATCCGGCAACTGTTTTCCGGTCATCTGCGGCACTTGCTTCGAAATCGACAGGTTCTTTGGAAGCTGACGCGAAATTACTACCGCCTTGTTGTCCTCCGACAACCCACTCTCCGCAAGGTGGAATTCGCCCTGACCTATGCATGCACCGCGAACTGCGTCCACTGTTCCGCCGAGCATCTGCGAAAGTCGGGAAGAAACGAACTGGATCGGACGGCCATTCAGGATACGGTGGCGCAGGCGGTGAAGCTCGGCGCCATCGACATTCACTTCACAGGGGGAGAGGCGCTGCTGCATTCGGAAATCGAACCGATCCTGCGCTCTACCAGTGACCAGGGTGTGATCACATCAATCGCCACCAATGGAATTCTGCTTTCGCGCGAAAACGTGAACATGCTGGCGAGGTCGGGCGTATCTTTCATTTCCATCAGCATCGACAGCCCAAAACGCGCCGAGCACGATCAGTTTCGGCGACATCCCGGGTGCTTCGACGCGGTAATCTCTGGGACCCAGCGCTGTCGCGACGCGGGTCTGGATGTGTTCTTGTGCACGGTCGTCACCGGCGCGAACCTGGCGTCGGGGGAATTGGCCGGCATTTTGGAAATCGCCGAGAAACTCGGCGCGCGACTGACCCTCGTTCTTCCCTGCACCGTCGGCAGGTGGCGGGGGCAGGATGCCGTGTTGCTGAATGATCGGGAACTTGCGGAGTATCGCCGGATTCTCGCCCATCCCGCGGCGCGGTGGGAAGGCGAGTCCAACTATCTCGCGCCCGGATGTCCCGCCGGCAGCGAGAAAATCTACATCACGCCGTATGGCGACATCCTGCCGTGCAACTTCCACCACGTGTCCTTCGGCAACGTATCGAGTTGCTCGTTGGAGGTCGCGTGGAAACGGATGGGAGCCGTCGAACATCTCAAGCGGCATTTCGGAGCTTGCAAAGCCGGTGCGGATCGGGAATTCATTCGGGAGTTCATGGGGCCGGCAAACGAAAGCGCCGAGAGCCCGATGTCCTGGGAAAATCATCCCCTTGCCAACGCGGACGACGCGGAATGATTTCGGCGGCGCCGACCGGGCGTAGCGGCGTTCGCCGGTCCGAACCGTGGGACGCCGCAATTTGCACGACCAGCTTCTGCCAAAAGTGCCGCGCGCCGATCGACGCCGTTCTGTTCGAAGAAGCGGGCGATGTCCGGATGCGCAAGACCTGTCCACGGTGCGGCGAATCCGAAACGTTGTTTTTCAAAGACGCCGGATTGTTCCGAAAACTCGACGCATTCCACCCGACGCGGAATTTGGCTCCCGCCGCGAACTACGCGTTCGATTGGACGCCGTATCGTCCGCTATGCACCACCCTGGCCGTCGACGTGACGTCACGCTGCAATTTCCGTTGCCCGGACTGTTTTTCGGCGGCCGGTTCCGGCGGGGACGACCCACGCGTCGAGGAGATTTTGTCTTGGTTGCCGCGCTTGTCCGCGCAGGATCGCCGTCCGAACATCTCGTTGGTCGGCGGCGAATCGGCGACGCGCGGCGATCTGCCCGAAATCATTCGCGGGATCGTGGCCGCCGGGATCACTCCCCGCCTCAATTCCAACGGGCTCCTGCTGGATGATGAATCGCTCTTGCGGCGGTTCCGCGCGGCTGGGCTGCGCTGGGTAATTCTCCAATTCGACGGGTTCTCCCGCGCCGTTTCCCGTCGGTTTCGCGGCGAGGATCACGTCGACCTCAAGCAGCGAGTCATCGACAAACTGGGACGTCAAGGTTTCCTGATTCATCTGGCGGTGATGGTCGAGAGCAGACAAAACGACGCGGAAATGGCGGAGATTCTTCGTTTTTCCTTGGGAACGCCGGCCGTCCGCCGCGTGTCTTTTTTTCCTCGGGCGCAGGTCGGGCGAGGTCGAAGCGAAGGGCGGACGCACCTCGCCGATTTGTTGGCGGCGTTGGGCGCGGGCTCGGATGGCCAGGTCACCGCCGATGACCTGTTGGCGTTCAAGCGAGTCTTCCAGATCCTGCACCAACTAACGGGCCACCCGCAGTTCTTGAACCGCCGGTGCCAAACCCCGTTTCTTGTCACGGCGCAAAAGAACACGTTGATCCCGATCAATCGATTGCCAAGCCGTCCCGACCAGTGGGTTAGGTTCGCGCGTTCCTGGCGAGATCTCTACCGTGTCGATCGCGGTCGCGGACCGGGAAACGTGATGCCGGTCAACATCGAGGCGCTCTACGACACGGAATCGTTTGACCTGACCGCGGCCCGGAATTGCCACCATGTGTATATGACTCCCCGTGGCTACGTGCCGTTTTGCATTTACAACTCGTTGGTGCGTGAAACCGGCGTGTCTGCGGAGGCGCACGCGAAATGACGATATTGCAATAACGTACGCCGCTGGGTCACGCCAGTTTCACCTGCCGCGCGGCGTAACGTTGCTTGATCATCGACCCTTTGAGGCGACTCCGGCGACGAATGCCGGCGGCGCCGGGAAGGAAACACCTGCTTGCCGGCGACGGCGCTGGTCGTTGCGGGCGGTCAGCATTCCGAGTTGGATGTCGTGGACGTTCTGTTCATCGCGCCCAAGGCGCTGTACCGCGGTTGGCCGTTTTCCAACGACTTCACGCGACGTATTTTCGCGGCGCCGTCGGCCGCCTATCCGCAACTGGCCGGCGCGCTGGCGCATCGTCGGGCAGGTTTTCTGGACGGCGCGTTCGAGCCGCTTTCCACCGAAAACTATCTTCGTCGCGCGGCGGACGCGTCGATTGTCGCGATCGGCGTGGTGGGGCCGACGCTCGCGCTCAACACGGAATTGAACATCCGGCTGATCCGGCGGCGTAATCCAACGGCGAAAATTATTTTGGGAGGGCACCACCCGACATTTTTTGCCGCCGAGTGGCTCGATAAAGGCGTCGACTACGTCGTGCGCGGCGAGGGCGAAACGACCTTTCCGCGCCTGGTTGACGCGGTGCTGGCCGGCGGCGATCCGCGTGGCATTCCGGGCGTTTCGTATCGCGAAAACGGCGCCGTGCGTCACAACCCGGACGCGCCGTTTGTCGCGAATCTCGACGACTTGCCCTGGCCGGATTGGTCGATCGTCAACTGGGATCTCTACGATCTCGGCCTGCGGCCGGCGGGGCGCACCGCCGCCGTCGAGACCTCGCGCGGTTGTCCCCATCGGTGCATTTTTTGCTGCGCCGCGGAACTGTGGCGGCATACGCAGCGCTTCAAGAGCGCCGAACGCGTCGTCGAGGAGATCAGCCGCCTGGCGGCGACCGGCGTCCGCCAATTGATGATCGCCGACGACAACTTCGGCGCGTCGCTCGCTCGCGATTCGGCGATTTTTGAAGAACTGCTGCGCCGCGGTCTCGACCTATCTTTCTGGTCGTTCCTGCGAGCCGACATCGCCGTGCAGCATCCGGATTTTGTCGACCTGGCCGCGCGCGCCGGGTTGCGATTTGTCTGCGTCGGTTTCGAGGCGCTCAATGACGCGACGCTCGACGCGTACGGCAAGAAATTGCAGGGCGGCACGACCGCGCGAGATTTCGTCACCGCCTACCGCGCCCTGAAAAAGCGGGGCATCTTCGTCTATGGCACGTTGGTGCGGCACTACTCGCTGGACCAGGAAGAAAAACCGCTGTCGTGGCGGTCGGCGCGTCGCATTTCGGACATCACCGCGCAAAATCGGTTCATTCCGATGCGCGGGACGCTCGCGGCGGACAAGCTGGCGGCCGCAGGTTACCAACTGAAAGATCTTTTTTATCACGATCGGTTGCTGCCGGCCTACGAGCGGGACGGCAAACGGCAATCCTCTAAGTTCGCGTTGACCGAATTGCTGGACCTGATTCATCCCGCGAATTTCCGTAAGATGTTGTGGGGGACGTACGTCGAGAAACGATTTTTCCGGAATCTTTTCCGCGGCCTGCTGAAGGATCTGCTTCATTTTCGACCGTTGGCGGCGAAGGTCTTGATCGCGGCGAGCGATGCGCGGCTGTCGTTGGACGATCGGCAGAAGCGAATCGTCCAACTTGTTTTCCAAGCCCACCAGCGCTTGTGGGAACAGTCGGCGAGCGGCCGCTAGTCAACGACGTCGGTCAAACCCGCGGCGTTTTGGTGCGGCGGCGTTTTCACGATTCAACCGTTCCCCGCGAGCAACTTTCTCGCCAACAACTTCACGGGGTGCAAGATTCGCGCAAGGTAGGCGGGGTTCTTTCGCAGCACCAGCCAAAACAGCCGCGCCAATGTCGCCGGGCGCAGATAGAAACGCCGGAACGCGGCCGCGCACGCTCGCTGGATTTCCTCCGCCGTTGCCTGGCAAACCGGCTGGTCGCCGCATTCGCGGTCGATGGCGCTGCCCGGCAAGACAAACAGCGGATGAAAATCCGCGAGATGCGAGTCGAGCCGCAAGCAACTGCGCACGCTTTCCTCGATCGTCTGCGGCGTCTCGCCGGGCAGACCGAAGATATAGGTCACGATCGTTAGAATGTTGTGCCGCCGGCAAAGGCGGATGGTCTTGGCGAGTTCCGCCGTCTCGCGCGGGTCGCGACGGATGGCGTTCAGAATCGCCGGTGAACCGGACTGAACGCCGAACGAAATCGCGGTGCATCCCGCCGCGGCCATCAACGGAATGATTTGTTCACGGCTTCGGACGAAACTCAGTGGATGCAGATCGCACCGCCAACGAACGCTAAGCCGGCGGGCGACGATCTGTTGGCAGAACTCCGCCATCCACGCCGACCGCTGGCCGAAAATGTCGTCGACGAATATCAGGTATGCGCCGGGCCACTGCGCTTGAACGGCTTCGATTTCGGCGATGACGTTGCCGACCGAGCGAATTCGGAACGTTCGATTCCAGATCTCGTGCGACGTGCAAAACGAGCACCGGTGCGGGCAGCCGCGCGAAGCCGTCATGCTGACGCAAATTCGGCCGCGTTGCGTCGGGTTGCCGGGTTCGCCGTACAGTGGCGCGAGTTCCGGCGGACGGTGGGGCATCGGCAGCGTATCGAGGTCGTCGACGAGCGGCGCGGAGGGAGTCTGGAAGACGGTCGCGTTCACGTCCCGCCCCCAAACGCCGGGAATATCCGCCAAGCGGCCGTTCCCCGCGAGCGCGTCGATCAGTGCGGTCAATCGCGGCTCGCCCTCGCCGAGGCACACCGCGTCGGCGCCCGCCGCCATGTAGTCGGCCGCTTCGACGACGCCCGGTCCGCCGACAACCACTCGCGCCGCCGTCTCGCGTTTTATCTCCCGCAGATATCGCAGGGCGTTGTTCTTGACCATGACGTTCGAATAGATCCCGACGACCGGCAAGCCGGTCGCCCGGATTTTTTCCGCCAGAGCGCGCGGGTCGATCGGACGCACCGTCTGGTCCCAGATCGCGAATGCCCGGCCGGCCTGGCGCATGGTCGCCATCAGGTATTGCAGGCCCAGCGACGGCAAATGCATGAAGTTCTCGCCGTCGGCCAGCCGCCGATGCCCGGCGTCGATGGCGGGGTGAAACAGAAACATTCCGGGCGGACTCGCCGTCCGCGCTTCGGCGGTTGGCGAGCGATTGGCGAGGGTCGATTCTGGCATTCGCAAGGTCACGGTGCGCCCGTCACCCTCGGCTAGCGGTTTGACGGGAACGCGAACTTTCCGACGCGACCGACGCCGTGCGGAGTCGGACTCGCATCAAATACTCGATTTCGGAGGAGCAAACTCCCGACGCGCGATCGTTTCCTCAACCGCCGCACATCGTACGCCTAATCGGCGCGGTGTCAAGGATAACGCCGAAGTCCCAGCAATTCCGCAGGCTGAGAAGCGATGGTGCGGCGGGCGGCAGAGGACGCGATCAGGTGGTTCTGCGCGAACGATTTGCGCCGGGCAGGAGCGCCGACGGCGCGGGCGGGGATGATGATCGCCGCCCGCGCGGGGACATAGCAAAGCGCCTCGGTGGGCGTCGCCACGGGAATCCCGAGTTCTTTCCCACGTCCTTATTGCCGTTGGCGATCGCGGATCACGATTTCTTGATTTGCTCGCCGAGGTAGATGGGCACGCCTACCTGTGCGACTTGGTCGAGATGCGCCTCGAGGTCGTCGATGTGGCGCTCTTCGTCTTCGAGAATGTCGTCGAGAAATTCGCGCGTGCCGTTGTCGGCGAGTTCGACGCACAACTTGATCGCCGCGTTGTAGTTTTTGATCGCCATGTCTTCGGCGGCGCGGTCGTTGGCGAGTTGTTTGGGCACGTCGGCGCCGATCGAGATTTGGTTCAACTTGCTGACGAGCGGAATCCCGTCGAGAAACAGGATGCGCCCGATGAGTTTTTCGGCGTGCTTCATCTCGTCGATGGCCCGCTTTTCGTTGAACTCGTGCAAGCGCGCGTAACCCCAGTTGTCGCACATCTCGGAGTGAACCATGTACTGATTGATCGCCGTCAATTCATCCGCCAACAGGCCGTTCAACGCTTCGATGACTTTCGGTTGCCCTTTCATCTCCGACTCCTTTTCGTTGGCGCCGGCCGACGCTGGTCGTTGCGGCGGCGCGCTGGGTTTCGTCGAACGCCCGCCGCTGCCGCGGCGGTGAAAAAAGCCCCGGCGACGGCGCCGGGGCTCTGGCAAAGCATAGCAAACGCCGGGCGGCGCGAATTACATCATGTCGCCCATGCCGCCCATGCCGCCGCCCCCGCCGGGCATCCGCGGCATCTTGTCGTCCTTCGGCTTGTCGGCGACCATGACCTCGGTGGTCAACAGCACGCCGGACACCGAGGCGGCATTCTGCAGCGCGCAACGG
>CAZHPN010000010.1:0-57401 GCA_964534375.1 uncultured bacterium
AGGGGGGACGGCTGCCCGGGCGTGATTTTGCATTACGGCGACGACGACGATGACAATGACGACAATGACGACAACGACAATGACAATGACAACGACGACGCCACGCCGCTCCTCGGTTATGACGACGGCGACACAATGCCGGATTTCACCTTGACGTCGAACGGCGGCGCGCCGGTTTCGTTGTCCGCCTACCGGGGCCGGATCGTGCTGCTCGATTCGTCGGCGATGTGGCGCCGCTATTGCCGTTACGAAACGCCGTTGCTCGAAACGCAGTTTTACCAGCCGTATCAGAATCAAGGCCCGGGCTTGATGGTGCTGCAACTGCTTGGGCAGGACTGCAACTACGCCACGCCGACGGTCGCGGAACTACAGGCCTGGGGGGGGACTACGTACGGCCTCGCTTTCCCCGTGCTGGCCGATGCGAACTTCCAAGTCGGCAACCAGATCAACGACGGCGGCATCCCGTTCTTCTGGGTCCTCGACGCAAATATGGTGATCGTCGCGAAGTCGGACGACGGCGGCAATTATCACGATTTGTCGTATTTCGGCCCGATCGTTCGCCAATTGCTCGGGCTCGGCGAATAATCGGCGCGCAAACGCCCGCACTTGTCGGGAAAATCCGCGGCCGGCGCCGCTAACCATACGACGAGCAAAACGCCGCCCGGGCGGGACAGCAGCCGGCGGGAAACAAGATGAAGCGCCGGATATGCCGGACCAGGATTGGCTTTGGCTTTTTCCTGTCGTCAGGGAGGACGACATGAGCGCAAACCTGTTGCGGAAACTGATCGCGGACGCGCGGGCGGCGGGCACGCCGGAGAACTTCGAAGCGGTCCGGCAGGCGGGCCTCGCCGCGGAGAGGTCCGGGGAACTGACTGAGGACGACTTCGGGAACATCATGCGCGCCGTGTAGCGGGCCTCCCAGAAATACAGGTATTTTGTAATGTCGGATGAGTGAAACGGATCGGCGTGGATCGCCGCATGTCGGCGGAGGCGGGAGGGGGGGCTCAAAACTAGCGTTCGGCCAGATGCCCGCACGGTGCGGGCGTGCGCGCCAAGGGAGCGCCGACGAACGCGCGTCGCGGCGGCTTTTGGCCTTTCCGTGGCGACTCTGTGGTGACTCCAAAAAAAAGGGGCCGCGCCGCATTGGCGCACCCCCTTGTTTTCATTGCTCCACAGGAGGGACTCGAACCCCCGACCAATCGGTTAACAGCCGATCGCTCTACCGACTGAGCTACTGTGGAATAATTGCAAGGACCAGATCAAAATCAGGCGCTTCTTATAACGAATTCAGAGCACCGAAGTCAAGGGCAGAAACAGGGCGAGAAATGCCCATTCGAATTGTTCGCGTCTTGAGGCTGCGGGTCCCTCAACACAACGGCCCCGAATACACCGGAAGCACGACAACCAAACACGTTGCAAGGCCGTGGACGGTCGTTTGGTCAAAGGACCATGTGTCACGGAGTGATGCCGCGTTGCGCGAGCGGCAGACAAGAAAAGCGCGGCATCCGGCGATTTCTCGCCGAGAACAGTTTCGTTCGGTAGAGCGATCCCGCTCCGAGCGGGATTGGTCGGGGGGTCGAGTCCCTCCGGTGGAGCAACGACAGCAAGGGGTTGCGCCAGTTCGGCGCGGCCTGCGTCACCTGTTCCGCGGGCCAAAAGTGCCTGGCCGGCGCGTGCGTCTGCGACGCAACGAGCTGCCCGAATGGAACCGGCGGGCGATGGTTCAAGACGGTCCGCGGCGCGTGGCGTGGCCGCGGACGCGGCGCGTGGCACGTCGCCAACGCCACGTCGTCAGCCCGGCTTGACGGGCGCCGCCGGTGGGGCGTGTAATACGTCGGCATCCGTCTTTCCGGCCGCGCGGAAAGCAGCAATCACGACGAAAAGACTTTATTGGACGCGGGGGAGACCGCTATGCCTCAAATCTTTCGTCTCGCGTTTGTCGCTTTTCTTGCTTTGGCGGCGGCCCTTTGTTTGCCGGCATGCGGCGGCGGCAAGGGCCGCACCACGATCAACAATTACTTCGATGACGATAACGACGACGCGTCGCCCGCTGACGACGACGACAATGACGCCTCGCCAGGCGCCGACGACGATAACGACGACGCCTCGCCGGCCGACGATGACGACGACGACAATGACAACGACGACAACGACGACGATGACTCGGCGGACATTTTCGGTTTGACCGGGACGGCCAACGGCAAATATCCGATTCGACTCGCCGCGAACACGCAGTACGATTTTGCGTTCTACGTTTTCAATTCCGACGGCGGCGGGATCGCGATCCAGAAAGTCGATATCTCGCTGCCCAACAAGTCCTACGGGTTGAACGCGGGCGACTTGCAGGCCCCGGCGGCGTTGCACCCGACCCTCGGCAGTTGGAAAGTCAGCTATTCGGCGGTGACGGCGACAATCACCTGGGAGTTCGAAGACGCGAGCACGGCGGAGGACGTCGGCGACATCCGGGAAGGCGAAATGCTGACCTTCAGCTTCGACGCGACGACCGACGGCGCCGCCACCGACGGCTTTGCCTGGACGCTGACCGGCGACGACCCGGCGGCGACCTTCGTCTCGGGCGTGTGGTTGTTCGGCGGCAGCGCGCCGGACGACGACAGCGCGCCGGACGACGACAGCGCGCCGGACGACGACGCCGCGCCGACGTGCCAGAGCGTCTATAACGAGCTTTACATTACCTGCGGCGACACCTTCAAAGACGCAAACGGCGACGACATTCCGGAGGCCGAGGTCGTCCTGTCCTGCACCGAGAACGTCAACGGCTACGGGCTGAGCGGCGCCATCGCCCAATGCATCATCGACAATCCGGGCGCTTGCGCGAAAATCGCGGCCTGCATCGAGGCCGTCATCGGCGGCCGGCCTCGCCGCGCCGGGGGGCGGGGCGCGTAACCCGTTCACGACCGGCGTCCCGATTGCGCGAATCGCAGAAACGCGCCCGGCGTAAACAACGCGGGGCTCTGTGCTGCGCTGTCGTCGCCAGGGCCGTGTCCTTGCCAGTTGCCGGGTCAGCGCCAGCAAGCGGCCGGTCTCCGCGTCGGCGAAGATGATCCTGCCGCACTTGCCCGGCCAGTTGCTCGGTCATCGTGTCCCTTCTCGCGTCGAATTACTTCCGGGGGCCTGCCGGTCTCAGTACGATTTCTTCGATCTCCCGCGGCTCGCCAACGGTTGACGTCAGTTTCACCACGGTCGTCGGTCCGTAATTGACCACGGCTTCAAAACCAGGCGACGCCCACCGTCCAGCGAATTCGTCGACCGTTTTTATTTCCGTTTCAATTCCGCCCGCCGGCGAACCGACCATTTCGACGGCCCAAGGTCTATCGGGCATCTGCGGCAGCGCCACCGCGGCGGACTGCCCGGGCGACAGCCATCCCACGAGACGGCCATCATGGTTGACGACCGCTTTTGAGTCTGGGCCGGAACTCAAAAAATAACCGGGAATCCGAATATCCGCCGGCGTCGCCCGAATGCCGATGTTTTCTCCGTACTTGCGAAACCAAATCGTCGCCTCGGACGCCGCCACATCATTCAACAAGACTCGCACAGGCGTGTATTGCGCCAAGAATTCCGGCTCGCCCGCCAATCGTCGCCCGACGAAAAAACACGGTTCGAAATCGCCAACCCCGAAAATGATCATGTCCGGTTTTTGGCGGAGTATGTATTTTGCGTCGCCAAACTCGTGCGCGAGATATCCCCGCCCGATATTTTCCGGCGGATGGCGCGCGATGTAGTCGTCGTTTAGGCCGAGCATATCGAGCGCCGGCAACTGCGACCAATACGGAAGGCACCCGGCGGCGGTCACGGCGATCAGCGGCCGTTGCGCCTCAAACGCGGTTTTGAGCAGCAAGCCGAGCTTCTTCCCGCGCGGCACGACCAGTTCGTGCTTGGCGAGCGCGATTTCGGGAACGCGCGGTTGCTGGATGACGAAAACCGCCAGCAGCAGCGCCAAAAAAATGACAAAAGCGGCGCGAACGATCGGCGGTCGCCGTTGCAGCGTGAGCCAAGCCAGCCGCACTCCGTCAATTGTCGCATAGGTGAACATGACAATAATCGGCATAAAATGCCGCCAACCCAGCGCGATATCGCCTCCAATGACAATGAGATACGACGCCCAACATCCCAGCATCGACAGCAGCAACGCGGCGCGGACTCGCGTTTCGCGGACGATCAGGCCGGCCGTCAACGAAAGGATGCCAGTCAGGGCGAACGGCGCCAGGGCCAGCAACCCGCGCGCGACATACTCCAACCCTTCGGTCAAGTGGTGCGCGGAGGGCGAGAGTTTGACCCGGGCGGTGTTCGGCAGGACGTCACCGTAATAGCCTACGCGAAAGGCGATCTGTCCGCCATAGAACAAGATAGGGAACGCCAATAGCAAGGCCGTTTTTCGCAGTCCGTCGCGGCGGTCCACGCCAAGCCAGCGGGGAATCAACACGAGGCCGGCAGCGGCGGCGAAAATCGGGCCATCCACACGGGTGATCGAAAGCAGCCCGAACAGCAAGGACAATAAAGCAACGGCGGCTATCGCGGCTTTCTCTCGCTCCGCGACGAGAAAACACAACGGAATCGCAGCGGCGAGCAAGGCGGCAACGAGAGGTTGCTCCAGCCCGCCAATCGCCCGGATCGCGACCGGCGCGGCCAAACAGTAGAACGACAGGCCGACCGCCAGCGGCGCCCAAACCGTTTTCAAACGATCCAGCTTCAAACCCCACGACAGCGTGGCAATCAGAGCGGCAACAACGCCGGCAACGCCGAGGATTCGGGCGGCATCGACCAAATCTGCGCCGCACGCGCCGAGACTCGCGATCGCCAGCACCCATAATAAGTTGGAGTATCCCTCGACCGGGCGGCCCGCGGTCCAGGTCAAACCCTGGCCGTGCAACAGCCGTTGGGCATACCGCAGGGAAATGAGCGCGTCGTCATCCAAAAACGGCAAATACTGCAGGGAGTGTGCGACCAACAAAATCGTGAAGAAACCGCCGAAAAACAAAAAGACCAAGGCGGCTCTGACGTTGGGTCGCATCGGGACGTTCCTCGCAGTCGGTGCACTTGTCGAAGCGCGGTCATATATAGCACTTCGCCCGGAGCGGCGACAGCCGCCGAACGTCCGCTGCCGCGGTTGACGGGGACGGAGCGCGGGCGTGTAATCGGAGTGTCAGTCACTTTCCGAGCGACCGGAAAGCAGTCGTCAGGCCGACGGGACAAATGAACGCCGGGAGGATTTCATGATCAGGCAGTGGTTTTTCGTTATGATTGTTTTCCTGGCGTTCGGCTTTGCCGTTGCGTGCGGCGGCGGCGCGGGCAGCATCGCGAGTTCGAAATACCATGGCGTCAAGGCCGCGGGCGTCCCTGGTTACGCTGACGGCGACACAATGCCGAATTTCACATTGGTTTCGAATAGCGGCGCGATGGTGTCGCTGACCGATCACAAGGGCAAGGTCATCCTGCTGCAGTTGGCGGCGATGTGGTGTCCGGTGTGCCAAGGCGACACGCCGCTTCTGGAAACGGAATACTACCTGCCGTACCGCAATCGAGGCCCGGGCTTCGTCGTTCTGCAATTGCTCAACTCGGACGACTTCGACAATACGCCCTCGGTGAGCGAGCTGGAAACGTGGGCGAGCGACTACGGCCTGACCTTTCCGGCGCTGGCCGATGACGGAACGGTCTTCGGCGCGATCAACCCGGGCTATGTCCCCTATTACATAGTGCTGGACGCCAACCTGACGGTCGTCGCGACATCGGACGACGGCGGCAATGAATACGGGCTTTCGTATTTCGACCCGTTCGTTCGCGATCTTCTCGGCGGGTGAGATCGGATCGCGCAAGACCAGGGCCGGTCCGACCACGCCGGCGGAACGATGGCCGCTGCCAGAAGCCAGTCGGCGATTCTCGCGGCTTGCCACGCCAGAACGAATGGCGGCGGAGGAAGCATCTGTCGCCGCCCGGCGTTGGCGCGGCGCCTGGCATTTGTCTATAATTCGCCATCTCAGGAGGATGCGATGGCGGAGAAACAACGGCATTTGTTGGGCCGCGTGTTCGAGGAAGAGGCGCTCGCTCTATTGTTCTTCGTCGGGCTGATGTGGCTGGTCGAAATTGTCAATGTGGCGATCTTCCGGGGCGGCCTGTGCAACTTCGGCGTTCGGCCGCGGTCGCTGGGCGGTTTGGCCGGCATCGCGTTCGCGCCGTTCTTGCACGGCGGCTTCGCGCATCTCTCGGCGAACACCATGCCGTTTCTGATCCTCGGCTGGCTGACGATGGTGCGCCGCATCGGCGATTTTTTTCTGGTGTTTTTCTGGGCGGCGCTCGGCAGCGGCCTGGGCGCGTGGCTGTTTGGCGCCGCGAATTCGGTGCACATCGGCGCCAGCGGCGTGATCTTCGGGTTCCTCGGATTCTTGCTGTTGCGCGGCTGGTTCGAACGACGCCTTCTTTCGCTGCTGTTTTCGCTGGCGATCGGCGTTCTTTACGGCGGCATGATTTGGCAGGTCCTGCCGTCGCAACCGGGAATCTCCTGGCAAAGCCATCTTTTCGGTTTTCTCGGGGGCGTGTTCGCCGCGCGGCGGGCAGGGCAGGCGCGGCGCGCCGGCGCATCCAGCGCGCAGTGAACAGCGAGCAGTGAACAGCGAGCAGTGAACAAAGAACAATGAACAGTGAACAATAGGATTCGCTTTTTTCTCGCGCGGTCGCGAGTTCGGGAATCGAACCTCGCTAAAAGTGAATCACGCGGGGCGGCCGGCGTGGTGGACGATCGCCTGGCGGCGACTTACTTTGTGAAGCGATTTTGCGTCCGGCAGGGAGCCGGGGCGTGAACCCATCCATCGGGAGGACGGCATGCAACCGAACATTCATCTCAACTGGTTGGCGATTGTAGTGAGCATCGTCGCGAATTTCGCGCTCGGCAGCCTCTGGTATGGCCCGCTGTTCGGCAAGGCCTGGATGAAGGAAATCGGCATGTCGGCCGACAAAAAACCGACGCGGGCGGAAATCGTCAGGGCGATGGGCCTCAATATCTTCGGCACGTTGCTGATGGCCTACGTTTTGGCGTGGAACGTGGCGGGCTGGCGGCCATCGGCGTGGAACGCGGGCGAGGACGGCTCGCCGGCGGCGTACGGGTTCTTCGCCGCCTTTTTCTCCTGGCTCGGGTTCGTTGTGCCGGTGATGCTGAACAGCGTTGCGTTCGAACGCCGCAGTTGGAAGCTCTTCGGCATCGGCGCCGGCTGGCAGCTCATCGGCCTGGTCGTCATGGGGATGATCCTCGCCTATTGGCGCTAGCTCAACTTCCCCATCTCAAAAGAAAATAGCGTGCGATTCGTCACGAATCGGGGCGGAGGAGATCGTCGCGACGACGGAGGCCCGGTTCGGCCCGGCGCAACGCATTGGGGTGGCGGCGGTTTGCCTCGCAAAAACTCGTGATCCAAGTTCACAAAAAGTAATTCGACGTTTCTTTTTCTCGCTTTCATCGAAGATTCTAGATTAAGTAACTTACTGTAACTAACTGAAAACGTTAGCAATCAATAAAGTTCACTTGTTGGCTCGGATTTTGAAATAACTAATCATACGGTCCGGAAAGGAGGGGCTGAAAAAATCCGCGCCGGCGCATGTCCGCCCGCGACCCGAAGCCCTCGGCATCGGCGGACGACCGCGCGACGCGTGAACGGCGGCGCACAGACCGGCAGGATTGGCACAGCGCGTGGCCGAAAAAACGGGCTGTGTTCGCCGGTCCGCCGCCGAAAAAAAGAACGGCAAGATTGAGGCGAGCGAGGCGGCGGAAAAGCGTTTCCCCACGGAGCCTTGTCGATTCCAGCGAGGCCTCGAAGTGAGGGTTGTGACGGTAAGTATTTGAAATTGCGCCGATGAAAAAAATACGCTGATTGTCCCGGACTACGTATTGCGGGCTCCAATCAGACAAAGCAAACGAAGGAGAAAGTTCCATGCTGGAGTCTGTGGTCAACACGGGTATTTTTTGCGCCTTCTGCCTCCTCTTGGCGACGATGCGCCGGTATCAGGATCTGGCGCGCGACCATCGTCGCCGCCTCGACGAAGGCCGTGTGCTGGAGCTCGTCAACAAAGGCCGGCGCGCCGAATCCGGCGACGTTGAGCCGAACGGGGCGCTCGACGCGAAATGGCGCCGCGACCCGCAAGCGGACGCGGAAGCTGTCCTTCGGCCGGCCATGAAACGTCATGGCACGCGGTTCAAAACCTTGCCGGCGTTCGAACTCGGGGCGGACCCGTACTACGTCAAGTTGAACCAAACGAGCCGGTCCCGGCGCCAGGAAACAGCGTAAATCGCAACCGCGCAATCCTGTTTTTCACGGGTGCGGCGGCGTTCGGCGCGACGGCGCCGCGTCGGACGCCGCCGCCTTCCGACAAAGGAACCCACTGACATTTCGCGAAACTTCCGACTCGGCCCGGCCGCGAAAAATGCCGGGACCGCGAGTTGGGCAAGGAGATACGAGGGTGTTTGCACTGGCGATCGAAACGGCGATGGTTCTGCTCGTCCTGTGCGGGTTGGCGGCGACGCGACCGGTCGGAAAAAGTACCAGAGCATGGCGGAACCGGCGCCGGCAAACCGCCGCCGGCGTCGCCCGCTTGGCGCCGCCGTCTCTGCCGCCCGCCGCCGCCTTGCGGCGCGGGCAAGCGTCCGGGGCGCCTTCGGCCCGCGAGGCGGGGCGGGATCGCCGCCGCCGTCATTTGGTCAACGCGCCGCCGCGGTCGCAGCCGGACGGAAAGAACCCGCCGGCCGGAGCCGGCCCGTTGCCGCCCAGGACCGGTGCGGCGGCCGACGCCGAGACCGAGCGGCGCCGCGAGGCGCTGGAGCGCACGTTTTTTCACGACGTGCTCAACACGGCCAGCGGGATTCAGGGGTTGTTGACATTGATGGCGAGCGACGACGCGGCTCCCGACAAGGCGGCGGTGCGGCGCGTCTTGAAGCTGTCGAATGCGCTGATCGGCGAGATCAAAAGCCACCGGCAATTGCTGGCCGGCGAACGAAATGAATTGACTCAGAAGCCGGTGACGTTTGCGCTGGACGATGTGCTGCGCGACTTGGTGGAAATCTACGAAAAACAAACGGTCGGCCGCGACAAATCGATCGTTCTGGACGTCGTTGCGCCGACGGCAATGCAGACCGACCGGACGCTGCTCTCGCGGGTCGTCGGCAATCTCGTCAAAAATGCGCTCGAGGCGACACCGCGGCACGGTCGGATCGCCATAACGGCGCGGCCGGAGGACGACGACGTGGTAATTTGCGTGCGCAACGACGCCGTGCTGGACGAGGCGACGCGGGCGCGACTCTTCCAGTCGTCGTTCAGCACCAAGGGTCCGGGTCGCGGCGTCGGACTCTGCAGCGTACGGCTCTTCACCGAACGTTTCCTCGGGGGCGCCGTCGCCTGCCGCAGCGCCGCGGGCGAGGGCACGCGCTTCGAGGTGCGCGTGCCGCGGGTATTGGAGCCGCGCGCCTGGGGCGGGATACGCCAGGAATGGGCGGCGACGCAAGCCGGGATGCCGTTTCAATGTGGACGAAGCTAGCGAATAATAGGCGCTGTTCGCCGGCCCGATCGTTGGGCAATTGGCGTGAGGTTGCGGTGATGCACAGACGGCTCCGCGCAGTTTTTTGGGCGTGCTGGTTCGCGGTTTTTGCGATCTCCTGCGCCAAACACGACGTCGTCGACCCGGCCGCCGAGACCGCGCCGGCCGCCGCGCGGCGGGTGCTGATCCTGCACACTTCCGACGAGCATTCACACCTGCTCGGCGTCGGCCCCGAGGTCGACGACTACCCGACGCCGCGCGCGGGAACCGGCTTGCTGAAGGGCGGCGTGACGCGGCGGGCGACCGTGCTGCGGCGCGAACGGGAGTGGGCGGAGAGCCGCGGCATCCCGAGTCTGACAGTGTCGTCCGGCGACAATATGATGGGCACGCTGTTCCAGGCGAGCCTGGCGAAGGTTTCGGCCGATTATCGCGCCATGCAAATGCTCGGCTATGACGTCGCGACGTTCGGCAACCACGACGTCGAGCTCGGACCGCAATTTCTCGCGGCGACGTTGAAAGTTGCGTTCGATCACGGTGTGAAATTTCCGTTCGTCGCTTCCAATATTCACTTTACCGGGCGAGCGCCGGCGCCCGACTCGGCTGCGGCCGCCATGCTGTGCGAATCCGGCACGGATCGATCAAAACCGATGCAACGTTTGTTCATCAAGGAACTGCCGAATGGATTGCGCGTCGGTTTTCTCGGCGCAATGGGCGCCAACGCGGCCGTCGACGCGCCCGGGAAGGCGCCCGTGCATTTCTCGCTGCCGCCGTCGGGTGACGAGAACGACGTCAACGGCGTGCTGGCGGCGCTCTACGCCGAACTTACGCCGCTGGCGGCCCGTCTGCGCACGGTCGAACGCGCGGACCTCGTGGTGCTGTTAGGCCATACCGGCGTCAATTTGACGGCGCCGGAGAAAGGCGAAAGCTGGCGCATCGCGGCAAACGTGCCGGGCATCGACGTGGTGCTCAGCGGCCACACGCATTTCCAACAAGCGCCGTTCGTCGTGCGCAACAAGAAGACCGGGCGGAAGGTGTTCGTCGCCGAACCCGGCTGCTACGGCAAGGCGGTCGGCCGCTATGTGTTCGCGGTGGGGCCCGGCGGCGTCACGCTCGATCCGGCGCGCGACGAGCATGGCTATTTCGCGCCGGTCGACGATACGAGTCCGCCGACCGACGCCGCGGCGTTCGGCTCGTTGTTCGACGAGTCGATTCGCTCGCTCGAAACCGACGAAGAATGGCCTGGCGCCGGCCGTTCGATGCTCGAACGCACGGTGATCGACATCGAAGGCCGGCTGATCGTCAATCACACGCCCCCCACGGGCTATTTGTTCTTCCGCCCGCTCGGCGCGACGCGCTTCAATGTCACGTTGAATCCGCAACCGGCGCACGAAAGCGGCATGCTGCGCCTGGCCGCCGACGCAGTGCTCGACGGCGCCGAGCGCGCCGCCGGCCCGACCACGGCCGCCGTCACCGCCGCCGGCGTGGTCCGCGACGGCATCTGGGAGGGTTACACGGGCCGCGTTTCACTGGCTGATGTGTTCCGCGTATTCGCGCTCGGCCAGTCGCCGGAGCGGCAGGGGCCGGATTACGCGACGCCCGGTTACCCCCTGACGCGTTTCGCCGTAAGCGGCTTCGAGTTGCTGCTTTTGCTGGAGGGCGGCCTGTACTACTCGCAGACGATCGATTCGGATCGATTCCTGTTGCCGGCGGGCGTCAGCTTCGAATATTCGCCGAAGCTGTTGGGCGTGCCCGTGATCACCCGCCTGGCGATCAACGGCGACCGCGACGAGCCCGATCGCGCGACGACCGTGATTTTCGACTTGAAAAGGTCGCCGTGGACGCTGGGCTGGAAAATCAACCCGTTCAAGACCTATTACACGGTCGCCATGGACTCGTATTTGGCGTCGTTCGTAGCGGCGTCGGGGCTGATCAAGATGCGCGATCCGAGCAATCTGCGGCGCCTGTTCAAAACCCCCACGGAAGCCATCGTCCGGCGCGCGGACCGCAGCGAAGTCAAAGCCTTCGAGGCGCTGGCGGTGTTCATCGCCGAATTGTGCGCCAAAAACCGCGGCTTCATTCCGGAGCGTTATGCCGAGCCGGACCCGGCGCGCGCAGTCGCGCGCCGGGCCGTGCCGAGCCGATGAAAACCGCAAAGGAACGAGGACCGGCTTCGCTTCGGCATGACCGGAGTTTGGGACCGCGAATTCACGCGAATGCACGCGAATGGAGATTGGCAGGAAAGGTGTTGGGAACCGCGAATGATCGTGCGTGCACGCGAAAGCATGTCACCTGTGCTTTTTCGCGTGAATTCGCGTGCATTGGCCGTTAGCTCTAGAAAATTCTGCGTTTCGGCGGATCAACTCGCATTGCGTCTCATTAGTGTTTGCGGCCGTAATTTCGCGGTTAACCGGTGTTCGCCCGTCTTGACGCGACAAGCTCGACGGCATAGCAATATTATGTTCAAAGTTTACCGTTCCCGGAGATTCGACGAGGTTCGGGGCGGGCACGAAAATGACGCCCGAAAACACGGGCAGGCGCGAGACCGCGAGCGGTATGGAAAAGTACGTTTGCAGCATCGATTTGGGCACCTCCACGGTCAAAGCCGCGTTGGTCGACGAACGCGGGACGATCGTCGGCCTGCAACGCAACGCCGTCCCGGCCGGCGACGGCTCGCGCTTCGACGCGGCGAGCCATGCCCGCCTCGCGTGCGACGCCGTGCGCGAGGCGCTGGCGGCGGCGGGGATCGCGGCGGCGCAGGTCGAGGGCGTCGCGATTTCGAGCCAACGGGCGACGGTGGTCCCGATCGGCCGCGACGGCCGCCCGGCGGGCGACGCGATATCGTGGCAGAGCACGGATTGCGCGATCGCGATGGACCGTTTCGTCGAAGCGTTCGGCGCCGACCGGTTTCACGCCCTAACCGGGCTCCCGCCGAGTTGCTTGTGGTCTTGCGCCAAAATCCTCGGCCTGAAAACGAATGAGCCGGAACGTTTCGCCGCCACCGCGAAATTCGCGCTGTTGCACGACTACGTGCTGCGCGAACTCGGCGCGACGGATTTTTTCACCGATCCGTCCAACGCTTCGCTGACCGGCCTGCTCGACCTGGGCACGCGCGCCTGGGCGCCGGATCTTTTGTCGGCCAGCGGTCTCGCCGCCGAGCGACTGCCGGTCATCGCGCCGCCGGGCGCACGGGCGGGCGGCATTTCGGCGTCGGCCGCCGCCGCAACCGGGCTGCTCGCCGGCACGCCGCTGTTCGTCGGCGGGGGCGATCAGCAGTGCGCGGCGCTGGGCGCGGGCGTGGTCGCGCCGGGCGAAGCCGCGCTGTGCCTGGGCACCGCGGCGGTGGTCAGTTGCCCGATCCGCCGGCCGGCGCACGGCCAGGGCGTGTTCTGCACCGTGCATCTGCCGCCGGACGCCTGGGTGCTCGAAGGGATCCACAACGCCTACGGCGCCTCCATCGGCTGGGGCGCCAACGTGTTGTGCGCCGGGTCGCACGACGATCTCGAGGAACTGGCCGGCGCGGAGGCGCCCGGGCCCGAAGCGCCGTTCTTTCTGCCGTTTCTCGCCGGGATCGGCTCGCCGGATTTCGCCGGCGGCGTGAAGGGCGCGTTTTTCGGTCTGACGTTGGCGCACGGGCCGCGCGACCTCGCCGCGGCGACGCTGGAGGGAATCGCCTTCGAGACGGAGCGTATTCTCGAGGCGATCGACGCCTACGTGCCGGTCCGCCGGCTGCGCATCATCGGCGGCGGCGCCAAGCTCGGGGCGACGACCCGCACGTTGGCCGCCGTGTCCGGGCGCGAATTGCAGTTGAGCCCCATCGTCGAGGCGTCGCTGCTGGGCGCGGCGGCGATCGGCTGGGCCGGGGCGGGGCGGCATCGCGACCTGGCGGCGGCGGCGCAGGCGCTGTCGATCGCGGCGGAGCGGCCGTTGCGGCAGCCGGCCCGCCGTGGCGTTCGGGCGCGTTATGTGCAATATAAAAAGCTCGTCGAGGTCGTAAAACAAATCGCCAAGCCGGCGGACGCGCCGCCGGCGGAGCAGTGACGATGGCGCACGAACCGCTCGCCCACATCGACGCCGCGGAACTGGACCGCATCCGTACGGAAGCGATCGATTTCGCCGGCGTCGGGTTGTACCGCTACAAATTCGACGGCGCCATTCTGTTCATCGACAAAGGCGCGCTGCGGATTCTCGATCTGGCGGACAAGTATCCCGACCCGGCGGCGCTCGTCGGGACGGACATCTCGCGGCTGATCGAATACCGGGGCCCCCGCGAAACCCTGCGCAACCAACTGCGCCGCCACGGACACGTCCGCGATTTCGAATATCACTTTCGCACGCTGACGGGCGAGGACCGCTGGGCGCTGCACGATTCGTACATCGTCAAAGACGCCAAGACCGGCGAGGAGGCGATTCAGGCGATCATCCGCGACATCACCGAACGCAAGCGGCACGAGGAAGCGCTGCGCGAGAGCGAGCAGCGCTGGGCGACGACGCTGGCGAGCATCGGCGACGGGGTGATCGCGACCGACGCCGAGGGCCGGATCGTGTTCATGAATCCGGTGGCGGAATCGTTGACCGGCTGGCCGCTGGGCGAGGCGGTGCAGAAACCGGTGAGCGAGGTGTTCCGCATCGTCAACGAGCAAACGCGGCAGACGGTCGAAGACCCGGTGGCGCGCGTGCTCAAGGACGGGATGGTGGTCGGCCTCGCCAATCACACCGTGCTGCTGCGGAAGGACGGCGCGGACATTCCGATCGACGACAGCGGCGCGCCGATCAAGGACAAAGACGGTTGGACGACGGGCGTCGTGTTGGTCTTCCGCGGCATCTCGGAGCGCCGGCAAGCCGAAGAGGCGCTGCGGGCGAGCGAGGCGCGGTATCGCTCGTTGTTCGACAATATGACCGAGGGATTCGCGTATTGCCGGATGTTCTTCGAGAACGGCGAACCGGCGGATTTCGAATATCTCGCCGTCAACGCCGCGTTCGAGAAGCTTACGGGTTTGCGGAAGGTCGCCGGCAAACGGGTCTCGGAAGTCATTCCGGGCATTCGCGCGAGCAATCCGGAGTTGTTCGAATTCTACGGCCGGGCGGCGGCCGACGGAACCCAAGCGCGATTCGAGACCTTCGTCGAGCCGCTGGATATCTGGTTTTCCGTTTCGGTCTACGGCGCCGAAAAGGACCGTTTCGTCGCGGTGTTCGACAATATCACCGAACGCAAGCGGGCGGTTGACGCCCTGCGCCAGGCCCACGACGAACTCGAACAGCGGGTGCGCGAACGCACGACGGAACTGGCCAGACGCGCCGAGCAGTTGCGGGCGCTGGCCGCCGAACTGACCAACGCCGAAGAACGCGAACGCCGCCGGCTCGCCCAGGTCCTGCACGACCACCTGCAGCAACTGCTCGCCGGCGCCAAGTTCGCCTGCGCGACGATTCAGGTCGCGCCCGACGACGCGGCGACGCGCAAAGGGTTGGACCAGGTCAAGGATCTGCTCGGCCAGGCGATCGACGCCTCGCGCTCGCTCACCGCCGAACTCTCGCCGCCGATTCTTTACGACGGCGGCTTGCCCGATGCGTTGAGTTGGCTGGCCCGCTGGATGCGCGAAAAACACGGTCTGGAAGTCGCGTTGGAAGTCGACGAGCGGGCAAACCCGCCGATCAATGTCCGCTTGCTGCTCTTTCAGGCGGCGCGCGAACTGCTGTTCAACGTGGTCAAACACGCCGGCGTGCAGCGCGCCGAACTGCGCCTGGAGCAAGCCGCCGGCGACCAACTCGCATTGATCGTCGCCGATCACGGCGCCGGTTTCCCGGCGCCACGGGATCCGGAACCGGAGAAAGCGGCCGGCGGCTTCGGTTTGTTCAATCTCCGCGAACGCCTGGAATGGATCGGCGGCCGATTGGAGGTCGCCAGCGTTCCCGGCGAAGGCGCGGCCGTTTCGGTTTGGGCGCCCGTCTACGCGGAGCGGCCGAACCGGCCGCGGTCCGAGGCGACGGCGCGATTTGACGAAACCGAAGCGCAGCCGGCGCTGGGCGCCTCGATCCGCGTGCTGATCGCCGACGATCATCGCATTGTGCGCGAAGGGCTGGCGCTGCTGCTGAATCAGGCGCCGGACATCGACGTCGTCGGGCAGGCCGAGAACGGCTGGCAGGCGGTCGAATTGACGCGCGACCTGCGGCCGGACGTCGTCTTGATGGATGTCACGATGCCCGTGCTCAACGGCGTCGAGGCGACGAAAATCATCGCCGCCGAGCGCCCGCGGTGCCGCGTCCTCGCCCTGTCGATGCACGACCAGGTCGAGATGGTGCAAGCGATGCGCGACGCGGGGGCGGCGGCCTACCTGGTGAAGGACGGCCCGCCCGACGCCTTGATCGACGCGATCCGCGGCGCCAATGTCGCGCCGAACGTCCGCAGTTCCGACGAAACCTGACGACGCGGCGGCGTCGCTGCGGTCGGCGAACGATTCACCTTGGCGATGAGAGGTCGGGCAGTCTTGCTGCGAGCTTTGCGCGACAAATGCCGATCGGCCACGGGCGGCCGATGGAGCCTTCCGGCGGCGCGGGCGACGTTGTTTCTCGCGCTGCTGGCGGTGATCACGACGACGGCATATTTTCATTTGACCAGAATGGACAATGACAGTTCGGTGCTGGCCGTGATCTCCGGGCACGCCAAGCCGCCCGTGCAACATCGACCGCTGACGCCGGCCATCGTCGGCCTGGCCATTCGCAGCACATCCTGGAGCGTTTCGCGGGCCGAAATGTACGTGAATTTTGCCGCGATGATCGTCGCGTTCACCGTGTTTTTCCGCTACCTTCGACGCTTCTACGAGGCGCCCGAGGCCTGGATCGGCGTCTTGCTGTTGTCCTTGTCGCTGATTTGCGGCGCGCTGCAAAAGGTGGCGTACAGCGTCGGCGATCGGGGCGGCCGAATGCCGGCCGATTTGACGCAAGTCATGTTTTTCGTTGTGTTGCTGTGGGTCATTTTTTTCGAGCAAAAATGGCTGCTCTGGTATTTCCTGTTTGTTGCGGCAACGTTCAATCGGGAAACGACCGTCACGCTGATTCCGGTTCTCTTCCTGGCCTGGAAGGAAACGGCCGGCAAGGCGAGGGCGGCGCTGCATGGCGCGGCGTCCGTGGCGCTGTTCGCGGCGATCGAAGCGGGTTTGTTTTATTTGTATCCGGGAAAATCCCACGAACGCGCCTATGTTTGGAACCTTGAAATCTGGCTGCACCCGTCTTTCCAGGCCATTCTTTCCCTGGCGATTGTGTTCGCCGGAAGCTGGTTGTTTCTCTCGCGGTTGAAAGCCCTTCCTCGGCAACAGCAGATCGCCTTGTGGTGCATCCCGCCTTATTTCGCCGCGATTGCACTGTGGGGATTGATCAACGAACTTCGCGTGTGGAATGAACTGTCCGTAGTTGTCATTCCGCTCGCGGTCGCCGGGATGCGCGGGCGCGTTCGCGCGGCAAATTGACAAGCGGCGCCGGAACATTACGTTCCTTCCGCGGCGCCTGTGCGGCCGGGAGGCCCGCGGGCGGCATGGATTCGCAAGGGGGGAGGCCGCGAAGATGTCAGACAAGAACTTCAAATATATTGTGCTGGGCGCCGGGGTCGCGGGGGCGGCGGCAGTGGCCGGCATCCGCGAACGGGACGCCGAGTCGTCCGTGCTGCTGATCGGCGGCGAGGCCGTGCTGCCGTACGATCGCCCGCCGCTGTCGAAGCAACTCTGGTTCGGCAAAAAGACCCTGGAGCAGATTTTCGTGCACGATCGCGCGTGGTACGCCAATCGCGGCGTCGCGCTGGCGCTCGGCGTGCGCATCGCCGCGCTCGACGCCGGCGACAAGACGCTGAGCGACGAGGAGGGAAACACCTATCGCTTCGAGAAACTGCTGCTGGCGACCGGCGGCTGGCCGCGCCGTTTGACGATTCCGGGCGGCGATTTGCCGGGGATTTCTTACTATCGCGATCTCGAGGACTACCGGCGATTGCGCGCGGCGGCGGGCGAGGGCAAAACGGCGATCGTGGTCGGCGGGGGCTTCATCGGCTCGGAGATGGCGGCCGCGCTGACGATCAACCGCATCGCGACGACCGTGGTCTTTCCCGAGGCGACGCTGGCGGCGCGCGTGCTGCCGGATTTCCTGGGCCGGCGGATTCAGCGGCATTACGAAGAACGCGGCGCGACGATTCTCGCCGGCGATCTGCCCTCGAGCATCGAGACGGAGAACGGCCGCTTCGCGATGATCACGCGAAACGGCAAACGCATCGTGGCCGATTTGCTGCTGGTCGGCGCCGGCATTGCGCCCGAGACGGGCCTTGCCGACGCGGCGGGGCTGCGCGTCGGCAACGGCGTGATCGTCAACGAATATCTGCAAACGACGTCGCCGGACATTTACGCCGCGGGCGACAATGCGTTCTTCCCGTACCACGCGCTGGGCAAGTCGATGCGCGTCGAGCATTGGGACAACGCGATCAATCAGGGCAAAGCGGCCGGCCGCAACATGGCCGGCGCGCACGAGCCGTATCGCTATCTGCCCTACTTTTTCTCGGACCTGTTCGACTTCGGGTACGAGGCCGTCGGCGACATCGACCCGACGCTGCAAACCGTCGCGTCGTGGAAGAAGGAAAACGACACGGGCATCGTTTATTTCCTGAAAGACGGGCGGGTCCGCGGCGTGCTGCTGTGCAACGTCTGGGACCAGGTTCCCGCGGCGCGCGAGTTGATCGTGCGTGGGGAAACGTGGAATCCGGCGGAACTCTCCTACGCGATCGCCGGCGGCGGCGACGGCGCCAATCTGGCCGACGAGCATTGCGTGCGGCTGCCGGCCGACGCCGGCCCGTTGCCGGGCGCCGAAGCGTGCGCGCTCGCCGCCGGAGCGCCGAACTGGAGAGTCACCGAACGCAGCATGGAGCGCGAGTTCCGCCTGCCGACGTTTCGGCGGGCGATCGAGTTTCTCAACGAAATGGCGACGCTGGCCGATTTGGAAGACCATCATCCGGATATCTGCAATTCGTACGACAAGGTGCGGGTGACGCTTTCCACGCATCAAGTCGGCGGCCTGTCGCGAAACGATTTTATTCTCGCGGCCAAAATCGATCGTTTGATCGCCGCCAAATAGCTGTTGGGCAGCCTGGTCGCCGGATGGGCGACCCACGGAGGCGAACGGAGAAATGGCGTCCGCCGGCCTGAAAGGGCAGACCGCGCTCGTCACCGGCGCCGGCCGCCGGCTGGGCCGCGCCATTGCGCACGCGCTGGCGGCGCAAGGGATGAACATCGTCGCGCATTACTCGCAGTCGGCGGCGGAGGCGGAAGCGCTCTGCGGCGAACTGACCGCGCTGGGCGTGCGCGCCTGGCCGCTGGCGGCCGATTTCGCGGACGAAACGGCCGTGGCGGCGCTGCTGCCGCGCGCGCTGGCGGCAGCGGGCCGGCTCGATGCGCTCGTCAACAATGCGTCGATCTTTTTGCCGGGCGCGCTGGAAAATATCACTTTTCCCGATTTGGTGAACCATTTCCGGATCAACGCCTGGACGCCGTTGGCGCTCAGCCGCGACTTCGCGCGGCTGGTCGGCCGCGGCAAGATCGTCAATCTGTTGGACACGCGCATCGACGGCACCGATCGCGCGCACGTCGCCTATCTGCTGAGCAAGCAGGCGCTCGCGTCGTTGACGCGCCTGACGGCCAGCGAATTTGCGCCGGCGATCGCGGTCAACGGCGTCGCGCCCGGCCTGATCCTGCCGCCGCCGGGCCGCGACGACGCGTATCTCGACCGCCTGGCGCAGGCGACGCCGCTGCAACGCCATGGCGAGCCGGCGGACATCGCGGCGGCGGTCGTGTTCTTGCTGCAGAGCGATTTCATCACCGGCGAGGTGCTGCGCGTCGACGGCGGCCGGCATCTGCGGGAGGGCGGGCGTGGACCGGATCCTCATTAGCGATTTGCAGTTGCGCTGCATTCTCGGGGTCGACGCCGACGAGCGCCGGGAAAAACAGGATGTCATCGTCAACTTGGCGATCGGCGCAGACCTCGGCCCGGCGGCGCGCAGCGACCGCTTCGCCGACGCGGTGGATTACCGCGCGTTGAAGAAGCGCATCGTTGCCCTGGTCGAAACCTCGCAGTTTCACCTGGTCGAAGCGTTGGCCGAAGCGATCGCGGGTCTCTGCCTGGAGCACCCGGCCGTGCGCCACGTGCGGGTGCGGGTCGACAAGCCGACGGCGCTGCGGTTCGCGCGCAGCGTCGGCGTCGAAATCACGCGCGAACGGGCCGCGCCATGACGCGGGCGTTCGTCGGCGTCGGCTCGAATATCCGCCCGGCGGAAAACGTGCGGGCGGCGTTGCGGTTGCTCGGCCGGCACGCGCGGCTGCTCGCGTTCTCGACGGTCTGGACGACGGCGCCGGTCGCGCGGCCAGAGCAGGATTGGTACTACAACTGCGTCGCCGCCATCGTCACGAACCTGCCGCCGCTGGAGTTGAAGCGCGACGTGCTCCGCGCCATCGAGGCCGAACTGGGGCGCGTGCGCGGCGCCGACAAATTCGCCCCACGGCCGATCGATTTGGACCTGCTCGTTTACGACGGAGTGACGCTGCAGACCGCTGAACTCGAGTTGCCCGACCCGGACATCGCCGCGCGGCCGTTTCTCGCGCTCGCCCTGCACGAATTGGCGCCGAGCCTGGCCCTGCGCGGGGTGACGATCCCGCTCGACGCGGCGGCCGAGGCGCTGAAGGCCGGCGCGATGAGGCGGCTCGACGCCTACACGAAGGCGCTGCGAAAGGAGTGGTTCGTTGGGCATAAATAGAGAACGCATCGCCGGGTTGGTGCGCGAATTGCTGCGCGAAATCGGCGAAGACCCGGACCGCGAGGGCCTCGTCGGCACGCCGGACCGCGTCGCCGCCGCCTACGAAGTGTTCACGAGCGGTTATCGCGCGGACGCGCAGGCGCTGGTCAACGGCGCCATTTTCCAGCAGGAAACGTCGAGCATGGTGATCGTTCGCGACATCGAAATCTACAGCCTCTGCGAACATCACCTGCTGCCGTTTTTCGGCCGCTGCCATATCGGCTATATCCCGAACGGCCGCGTCTTCGGCGTCAGCAAGCTGGTGCGGCTGGCGGACATGTTCGCCCGCCGCCTGCAATTGCAGGAGCGCCTCACCGAACAAATCGCCAACGCGGTCATGAACGCGATCGACGCCGAGGGCGTCGGCGTGACGATCGACGCCCGGCACCTCTGCATGATGATGCGCGGCGTCGAAAAGCAAAATTCGGTGTTCGTCACCTCGGCGCTGCTCGGCAGTTTCCGGTCGTCTTCCGACACCCGCAACGAGTTTCTCTCGCTCGTGAACCGCCCGCGGCCGGGGGTGTGAATTCCATCGGGACGACCCCGGCCCGGCCCGTACGCTCGCACGGCCCGGCGATTCCGGCGCAGGCGAGGGCGCCTGCGCCGCATCCGGTCTCGCGGGCGTCCGTCTCCCAGCCTCCCGGTCTCTCCGTCTCCCAGCCTCCCAGGCTCCCAGCCGCTCGGCCTCCCCGCCTCGCGTCCTCTCGTTGACACCGCCGCGGCGGCCGTGATAACTTCCGCGCCGAAAACGGCACGCAAGTCACCCCACGCCAGGACAGCAAACATGACGCTTGTGCATCGCCGCCGGATCATGAACGCCGAGCGGGTCGACCGCGCCCTGCGGCGGATCGCGGCCGAACTCATCGAACAATGCGCCGACCCGACGATGCTCGCGTTCATCGCGGTGCGCACGGGCGGCGTCAATCCGACGCTCCGGCTTGCCGATTACTTGAAGAAAACCGAAGGCCTCGACGTGCCGATCGGCATGCTCGACATCACCTTGTATCGCGACGATCTCGACGGCCGCACGCCGCTGCTGAAGAAGACCGAAATTCCGTTCGACATCGAGGGCAAGTGGCTGGTCCTCGTGGACGACGTGCTCTTCACGGGGCGCACCTTCCGCGCGGCGCTGGACGCGCTCATGGATTTCGGCCGGCCGGCCTGCATTCGGGCGGCCGTGTTGATCGACCGGAGCGGCCACCGCGAGTTGCCGATCCAGGCCGATTTCGTGGGGCAGACGATCGACACCGAACGCGACGAAATTGTCGAGGTCAAGGTCGGCCCCGCGTTTTCGCGGTCGGACAAGGTCGAAGTGGCGACGAAATTCGAAGAGTCGGCGTGAAACCCGAGGCGAAGGGGTTCCCCATGTTGCTCGCCCGCAAGAGCATCCTCGGCCTGAAAGACATGTCGGTCGAGGAAATCAAGCTGATGCTCGACACGGCGGATTCGTTCCGCGAATTCGTCACGCGCAAGCGGAAGAAAGCGCCGACGCTGCAAGGGCGCACGGTCGTCAACCTGTTTTACGAGAAATCCACGCGCACGCGCACGAGCTTCGAGATCGCCGCCAAACGGCTCTCGGCCGACGTGGTGAATTTCGCGGCCTCGGAAAGTTCGGTGGGCAAGGGCGAGACGTTCATCGACACGGTGCGGAACATCGAGGCGATGCACCCGGACGTCATCGTCATCCGGCATTCGAGCGCCGGGGCGCCGCACATGCTCGACAAGATGATCGAGACCAGCGTCATCAACGCCGGCGACGGCGCGCACGAGCACCCGAGCCAAGCGCTGCTGGACATGCTGCTGATCCGCGACGTGAAGGGCGGGTTCGCCGGGCTCAAGGTCGCGATCGTCGGCGACATCGCGCACAGCCGCGTGGCGCGCTCGAACATCTACGGGCTGACGCGCATGGGCGCCGAGGTGCGGCTCTCGGGTCCGGCGACGATGATGCCGCGCGGGATCGAGCGGCTCGGCGTGACGGTGTACCCGTCGGTCGAGGAAGCGATCGCCGGCGTCGACGTGATCATGATGCTGCGCATCCAGTTCGAGCGGCAGACGCGCCCGCTGTTTTCGAGCGGCCGCGAATACAGCCGCTTCTTCGGGCTGAACGAAAAAAGGTTGCGGCTGGCGAAACGCGACGCGATCATCATGCACCCGGGGCCGATGAACCGCGGCGTCGAGATCGACTCCGAAACCGCCGACGGCCAGCGCTCGCGCATCCTGGATCAGGTGACCAACGGCGTCGCGGTGCGCATGGGCCTGCTGTACCTCGTTGCCGGCGGGGCGGATTGATAGAGGGAGTAGTCAGAAGACAGTAGACAGCAGTCAGAAGGCGGGCTCAAAAAAACGACGTAACCCGGCGGGTGGGAACATTACGGAATCGCGCAGACTATTCCGACTTCTGACTACTGACTACTGACTTCTTTCAGGGAGTACCCTTGAAAACATTAGTGACAGGCGGCCGGGTGGTCGATCCGTCGCAGGACCTCGACGGGTTCTGGGACGTGCTGATCGACAAGGGCAAAGTCGTCGACCTGCTGAAGCCGGGCGCGCGCCATGCCGGCGCCGCGGTGGACGCCGCGGGGTGCGTCGTGACGCCGGGTTTCGTCGACCTGCACACGCATCTGCGCGAGCCGGGTTTCGAAGGCAAAGAGACGATTCTCAGCGGGTCGCGCGCGGCCGTCGCGGGCGGCTTCACCAGCATTTTGTGCATGGCCAACACCGAACCGGTGAACGACATCGGCGCGGTGACCGGCTACATCGTCGCCAAGGCCAAGGAAGCGGCGTGCAAGGTCTACCCGGTCGGCGCCACGACGCTGTGCCTGAAGGGCGAGAAAATCGCCAACCTCGGCGAATTGAAAGCGGCCGGCGTCGCGGCCTACAGCGACGACGGCGTGCCGATTCGCAACAGCGAGATTCAGCGGCGGATCTTCGAGTTGGCGCGGCAGTTCGACATGGCGGTGCTCGTGCACGCCGAAGACCCGGACATGGCCGCCGAGGGCCAGATGCACGAGGGCTTCACGAGCACCGATCTGGGCCTGCCGGGCATCCCGGCCGCGGCGGAGGAAATCGCCGTCGCGCGCGACATCCTGCTCTCGCAACTGACCGGCTGCCGGCTGCACATCTGCCACGTTTCGTCGGCGGGCGCGCTCGACCTGATCCGCTGGGCGAAAAAGCGCCGGGCGCCCGTCACTTGCGAGGCGACGCCGCATCATTTCACGTTGATCGACGAGGACGTCCGCGAGTACGACACCAACTGCAAAGTCGCGCCGCCGTTGCGCGGCCGCGAGGACCGCGCGGCGCTGATCAAAGGGCTGGCCGACGGCGCGATCGACGCCATCGCCACCGACCATGCGCCGCACGGCGTGCTGCTCAAACAGACCGAGTTCGACCAGGCCGCGTGCGGCATCATCGGCCTGGAAACGGCGCTCGGGCTGACCTTGCGGCTGGTGCAGCAGAAAAAACTGACCTTGCGGCGCGCCGTGGAATTGCTGACGTGCGCCCCGGCGCGGGTCGTCGGCCTCGACGCCGGCTCGCTGGCGCCGGGGAAGGCGGCCGATTTGTGCGTATTCGACCCGGAGGCGAAGTTCGTCTACACGGTGGACCGCATCCGCTCGAAGTCGCGCAACAGTCCGTTTCTCAATTGGGAGTTGGCGGGCGTGGTCCGCGCCACGATGGTCGACGGCCGCGTCGTGTATCCGGATTAAGGCATGAGCATCGAGATTTATCTGGATGAGTTGCAGCGGTTCGCCGATCGCGAGTTCCACACGGAACTGCTGGCGGCGCGCGTCGAGTATTTCGCCGGCCTGAGGCAGGTCTACGAAGAGGACGACCTGTTCGAAGCGCACCTCGACCGTTTTCTCGATTGGTTCTTGTTCGATCGCGTGCTGCCGCAGACCGGCCAGACGACGCTGTCGGCGTTCATCGAACGGCAGCGCGGCAGCCTCGCGCCCGAAACGATGGCGATCTACGAAGGGTTCCTGAGCAACCTGCACGGGCTCTTCGAGGTGCGCAAGACGACCAAAGACGGCGTGCACCTGCGTGAACTCGCGCTGCAAACCAAATTTTTCGTCGCCGACGACGCTTTCGGAGCCTTCACCAAAGGGCAGATTTTCGACGCGCGCCTGCTGCCGCTCCACGGCGAATGGCGCTTCGGCAAAGGCTCGATTTTCCATCCGCTCGCCGCGACCAAGGCGATCCTCAAACGCCTGAAACAAATCGACGCGCACGACCCCGAGGCGCGCCGCGCCTTTATCCGCGACCTGGCCCTCCGCCGCCTCCGCGCCGACCGATACAAGCACGTCGATCCGGAGCAGTTTTACCGCTTTTAGACGATCTAACCGCGAAGACGAAGCTGTTGACGGGAATACGGCAGGATCGGCATTTCACCGCGAACTTTTTTAACCGCGAATTCACGCGAATGCACGCGAATACGGCATGACTGATGTTCATTGGCCCGCGTCCGCAGTCTAATCAAGATCTCATTATTCGCGTGCATTCGCGTGCATTCGCGGTTTCCAAACCCCTCACTCTCATTCATCCGTTCATTTGCGGCCCATCCTTCCCCATTGGCGGTTCATTCGTGGTTTAGTTGCCTTGACAGGCGAGGGCCGGGCGGTGAAGCTGCTTCGCCGGACATTGCGCCCGGCACGACATAGGGAAAATCGGACGAATAATGTCCACGGCTTCGACGATGCCCGACGAACTGCAGTTGACCCGTTCTTCGGATGCAAAAGATATGCGGTTGCGCGACCATACGGCGATCCTCGACGCGGCGCGGCGGCTGCATGAATTGATGTCGCCGTGCCGTTTGTGTCCGCGGCGGTGCGGCGCCGAGCGGCTGGCGGGCAAACGCGGCGTCTGCGGGGCCGGCGCGACGGTCGAACTGGCGGCGGCGACGGCGCATTTCGGCGAGGAGCCGCCGATCAACGGCGAGCGCGGCTCGGGCACGCTCTTCTTTTCGCACTGCACGCTCAAGTGCCTCTATTGCCAGAATTGGCCGATCAGCCAGCAGGGCGTCGGGCGGCCGCTCACGGTCGACGCGCTGGCCGGGCAAATGATGGCGCTGCAGCGGCGCGGCGTCCACAACATCAACCTGGTCAACCCCACGCACTATTGGCCGCCGATCGCCGAGGCCGTATACCTTGCGCGGCGGCGCGGCCTGACGATCCCCGTGCTGGCGAATTCGAGCGGCTTCGAGAACGTCGAAACCTTGCGCCTGCTCGATCCCGTCGTGCAAATCTGGCTGCCCGACGTGAAATACGTCAGCCCGGCGCTGGCGGCGCGGTATTCCGGCAGCCGCGCGCTGCCCGAGGCGGCGTGGCGGACGGCGTTGCACCTGCTGCGGACCTACGGCCCGCTGCGGCTCGACGAACACGGCGTCGCGACCGGCGGCGTGCTGATTCGCCATCTCGTGCTGCCTGGCGGCCTCGGCGAAACGCGCGCGGTGCTGCGCCGGCTGCGCCGTTGCTTCGGCCGGCGGCTGGCCGTCAGCTTGATGACGCAGTACTTTCCGGCGTATAAAGCGCCTGAGCATTCGTTGTTGCGCCGCGCGCTCACCGACCGCGAAAAACAGCGGGCGTGGCGCCTGGCCCGGCGCTTCCGCATCACGCGCGGATGGAGACAGCAAGATGGATGAGATCAAGCAAACCGTCAGCCGCCTGCGCGAGACGATGTCGCAGTGGCTGGAGCCGAAAACTCCCGGCGCACGGCCGGCCGACGCCGGGGCGTTCGTGCGCGAGCAGGCCGTGAAGCTGCTCAAACGCAAAGACCTGCGCATCACGACCGAGACGCTGCTGCTGGATCTGCGCAACGCGTTCACCGGCTTCGAGGCGTTCGACCCGGAGAACCAACGGCGCGCGATGGAAGACGCGATGCGCGTCGTTGAGAAGATGGAAACCTTGATCGCGGTCGAAAAAGTGCTCAACCCCGACCGCATCGAACTGCCGGACCCGCCGCCGTTCCTCGGCAATCAGTTGAAGACGAACATCGAGCGCATCCGCCAGGAAGCCCGCGCGCAGAAAGACCGCTTGCAGAAAGAGGCGCAGTCGCAGCGCTTGTCGCGGCGGCCCGCGCGCACCGCGGCGAAGGCCCCGACGGCCGTGGAACCGTCCGCGGCGGACAAGGAACGGCGCAACCTCGTTTTCGAAAACAAACACAATTTCGACCGGCGGGGCGATCGCCGCCCGCGACCGCCGCAACGGCACGGCCCCGAAGCCGCGCCGGCCGGCCCCAAGCCGAGACCGCCGAGCGGCCCGAACCCGTCGAACGCGGCCAACCCGCCGGGCGCCGCCAACCCGACGATCCGCCTCGATGACGGCGGCGACAAAGGGAATCCGAACCGCCACCGGCGGCGCCACCGCAAAAAGTGAAAAACGCGGAACCGGAAGAGACGCCGGGCGCGGACCAGGGCGCGGGAGTTGCGCCCGGCGTCGACCCGAAATCGTACGACTCGCGCTGCCTCCAACCCGTGACCGCGCTGCCGGGCGTCGGGCCGAAGATCGCCGCGACGCTCGCCCGCAAGAATATCCGCACCATCGAAGATCTGCTGCTCAGCCTGCCGTACCGCTACGAAGACCGGCGCGTGGTGACGCCGATCGCCGCGCTGCAAGAGGGGCAAGCGGCGACGATCCGCGCCGTCGTCGAACGCATCCGCGGCGTCGGCGGCCGGGGCCGGCTGCGGCGGACGCTCGCGCATGTGGTCGATGAAAGCGGCGGCGTCGACATCGTCTGGTTCGGCTTCGCCGGGATGCGTTTCAATCCGCAGGATCGCGTCGTGCTGTCCGGCGACGTCACGCGCCGCGACGAACGTCTGCAGATCGTGAATCCGGAAGGCGACGTGCTCGGGGCCGACGAGGAGCCGGCCGGCCTCGTGCCGGTCTACAGCGAAACGGAGGGGCTGCGGCAGCGCTCGTGGCGCAAGCTGATCGCCGCCGCGCTGGATCGCTTCGCCGGCGATTGGGTCGGCGGCGTGCCCGACGGCGTGCGGGCCGAACGCGGCTTGGCGACGGTGGTGGAAGCGCTGCGCACGCTGCACCGCCCGCCAAATGGCGACGTCGATCCGGCGGCGCTGCTCGATTGGCGCGGTCCGGCGCGGCGCGCGTTGGCCTTCGAGGAATACTACGTTTTTCAATTGGGCATGGCGGTGCGCCGGCGGATGCTCGACGAATTGCCCGGCGTGCGGCTGGAACTCGACGACGAGACGCTGCGGCCGCTGCGCGCCGCGCTGCCGTTTGCGCTGACCGCGGGGCAGGAGGAGTGCTGGCGCGCGATCGCCGCCGATCTGAGCGCGCCGCGGCCGATGCAGCGCCTGATCCACGGCGAGGTCGGCTCGGGGAAGACGGCGCTGGCGATCCTCGCGGCGGGGGCGGCGGCGCGCAACGATTATCAGACGGCGGTGATGGCGCCGACGGAAATCCTCGCGGCGCAGCACGCGCGCCGGTTCGCGGAGCTGCTGACGCCGCTGGGCGTGCGCGTGGCGCTGGTCACCGGCGGCCTCGCGCGGCCCGAGCGGCGACGCCTCTGCGACCGCATCGCGCTGGGCATGGAGCAGGTGGTCGTGGGCACGCACGCGCTGCTGTCGGGCGACGTCGAGTTTCACCGCCTCGGCCTGGCGGTGGTCGACGAGCAGCACAAGTTCGGCGTCGCCCAGCGCGCGCGGCTGGCGACCAAGGGCGAACGGCCGAACGTGCTCGCGCTCAGCGCCACGCCGATTCCGCGCTCGCTGGCGCTGACGATTTACGGCGATCTCGATTTGTCGCTGCTGCGCGAACGGCCCCACGGCGTGGGCGCCATTGCGACGCGCGTGGTCGGGCCCGAGCAGCGCGCCGCCGCCTATCGCGAACTGGCCGGCCGCCTGGCCGCGGGCCGGCAGGGGTACGTGGTCTGCCCGCGCCTCGACCGCGCCACCGACGGCAAGGCGGATGCGCTGTCGCTCTACGAAGAGCTGCGCGCCGGGCCGCTGGCCGGGTTTCGCCTCGCGGTGCTGCACGGCCAAACGCCGCCCGCGGCGGGCGCCGAGATCGTCGCCGGGTTCCTGCGGCGCGAGATTCACGCGATCGTCTCGACCTCGGTCATCGAAGTCGGCCTCGACGCGCCCAACGCCGCGGCGCTGGTCGTCGAAAACGCCGAGCTTTTCGGCCTCAGCCAACTGCACCAGATGCGCGGGCGCATCGGGCGCGACGGCCAGCCCGCGCTCTGCCTGCTGCTGCACGGCGCCGACTGCCCCGCGCCGGCGCGCGAACGGCTGGCGTATCTCGCGCGGTGCGGCGATGGCTTTGCGATCGCCGAATACGATTTGCGCTTGCGCGGTCCCGGCGAACTGCTCGGCGTCCGGCAAAGCGGCCTGCCGCGGTTGCGCTTCGCGAAATGGACGATCGACGACCTCGAATTGCTCCAGGGGGCCCGCGAGGCGGCGCGCCGCACCCTTGACGCCGACCCGCTGCTGGCCGATCCGCGCCACGAATGGGCGAAAATGACCGCCGCGCAACGCTGGGGCGCGGCGCTGAGCGCCGTTGTGGAAGGATGAAGGCGGGCAGGATGAAGGATGAATTCGGCGATGATCTAACGACGCCGCGCGCGTCAGACTTGCCGGATGTGCCGCAGATGTCCGACAAGTCCGAAATTCGCCATTCGCCGTTCGCCATTCCCAATTCGCCGCGCCTCCCGCCCTGGCTGCGACGCGAAAAACGGGATTTGGCGAAAATCCACGAGACGAAAAAACGTCTGCGCGGGCTGGCGTTGCACACGGTCTGCGAAGAGGCGCGCTGCCCGAACCTCGCCGAATGCTTTGCCCGCACGACCGCGGCGTTTTTGTTGATGGGGCCGGTCTGCACGCGCGCGTGCGGCTTCTGCAACATGGCGCCGGGCGAACTGCGTCCGCTCGATCCGGACGAACCCGCACGCGTCGCCGAGGCCGCCGCGACGATGGGCCTGCGGCACATCGTGCTCACCAGCGTCACCCGCGACGATCTGCCGCGCGGCGGGGCCGGCCATTTCGCGGCGACGGCGCAGGCGATCGAGCGCCGGCTGCCGGAGGCGACGATCGAAGTGTTGACGCCGGATTTTCAGGGCGACGAAGATGCGTTGGCCGCCGTCGCCGCCGCGCCGATCGACGTCTTCAACCACAACCTCGAAACCGTGGCGCGGCTGTATCCGACCGCGCGGCCGCAGGCCGATTATCGCCGCAGCCTGCGGGTTCTCGGGCGCATGGCAAAAATGCGGCCCGGGATGGCGATCAAGAGCGGCTTCATGCTGGGCCTGGGCGAGACGCCCGACGAAGTTCGCACGCTGCTGGCCGACCTGCGCGCCGCCGGCGCGACGGCCGTGACGATCGGGCAGTATCTGCGTCCGCGGCTGACGAACCTGCCGGTGGCGCGCTACGCGCCGCCCGCCGAGTTCGCGGCCTGGGAAGCCGCGGCGCGGGCGCTGGGCTTTCGGCGCGTTGCGGCGGGGCCGTTGGTGCGGTCGAGCTACTTCGCGGAGAAGATGATGGATGATTGTTCGCCACAGAGTCACAGAGGACGCAGAGACTGACGATTTTCTGTTTTTTTGCTGAGATTTTCCGGACAACCACAGATCGCGCAGCTTTTCGCCGATGCGCGGGCCGCGAATGGCGTTCGACAGGGCGGAACACGTCATGGCCCGTGCCGTGCCGGCGGCAATCGGCGTTCATCTGCGGCAAACAAACGTTTGGTTGCGGTCCGAAGGGCTGCACAAATTCTGTGGTTCGAATTCAAGAAAACAGTCGCCCGGCCCAGACGCGGAAGCTGTTCTTGAGCATGCCGGGCGTCATGCCGAGCAACATCCGGTTCAGGCTGGCGAACGGCGGTTGCGCGTCGCGAACCGGTTCGAGCGTCAGCGCGTCGGAGTTGCACGACAACGTGCACAGGCCGCAGCCGATGCACCGCGGCTGCTGGAAGGTCAAGGTCTTGCCGGCGAGCGTCCAGGCGCCCATCGGACAGGCCCGCGCGCACTTGCCGCAGAGCGTGCACTTGGCCGCGTCGCGCGCCGGCAGGAAATGCGGCCGGCTGAGCAGGCCGGGAATGCTGAAGGTCGTGACGCTGCGCAGGGCGTGGCAGCAGCAGCCGCAGCACGAGCAACTGCTATTGCCGCGGTGGTCGTCGCTCTCGTTCATCATCCACGTGACGCAGCCTTCGAGTTCGGCGCGGCGCTTGATCTCGACGATTTCGGCGCGGTCGGCCCGGCGCATCATGCCGCGCTCGATGAACGGCTTGGCCAGCGGACCGAACGCCGTGCAATTTTCTGTCGGTTTGCCGCAGCCCTTGCCGACCAGTTGCATCGACAGGCGGCACTGGCAGTGGCCGACGGCGAAGAGGTCGTAGGGTTCGAGGATTTCTTCGAGCATGTCCGACGGCCAGGCCATGCGCAGCGTTTTCGCCGCGCCGCCGACCGGCAAATAGCGCACCAGCGGGTTCTTGATGTCGCCCGGGTATTGCGCCATGTACCCGGTCAGCCACAGCTTTTCGAAAAGCTCGGCGAAGCGCTGGTGCCACGTGTTGCGGGTGGCCAGATCGGGGGTCATCAGCGCCGCCTCGAACGTGCCCGGCACAATGGGCATGAGCGTGTACTTCGGCGGCTCGCCGCTCGCGAGGATGACGATCTTGTTGAAGGCGAGGTTGTGCAGCACGCGCTCGACCTCGGCCTCGGGCCGCCCGGCCAGCCGCGCGACCTTCGCCGCCGTGCGCGGCCACAGGGGCGGCAGATGCGCGACGAGCAGCGCCTCTTCGTCGGTGAACATGTGCGTCACGAGGTCGAGCAGCGCATCGGACCGCGGCGGCCCGAACAGCAGCGGCGACGTGTAGTTCTTCATAATGCGGTGATGCGCCGCCGTCGCGTGCGACGCCGACGCGAAGCCGGTCATCGCGCCCTGGAGATCGAAGTTGAGTTTGAGAGTGCTGGTTGTTTTTCGCGCGGCGCTCATCGTGCATCCTTTGTGGTTCGTCACGGTTGCAGCCGGCATTATAGCAAGGATGGGAATTTTAAACACAGAGAATTCAGAGGAAGGCACAGAGAGCACGGAGATTGCAGGGATATTTTCGCAGAATAACTCTTGGTCTTCTCATCCTCGGCGCCCTCTGTGCCGCCCTCCGTGCCCTCTGTGTTCAAGTCATTGTCACCCCCGCCTTGCCTTCCCCGCCAAAGATAACTAAATAATAAACCAAGGACGGCAGCAAAGGAGGCAGAGTGGGCTTCTTCAATCTGGACGACGTGGTCAAGGCGCACAAAGTGGGCCTCTTGAGCGCCCTGCTGGCCGATTGCACCGCGAACGATTTGGCGTTGCTGAAGCACGAACTCTCGAACTATGCCGAAAAGCAAGACAAACTCGGCGATTACAAACGGCTGATCGAAGAATTGGAGTTCCTGCTCGACGAACGCCTCGCGGCCGAACAAAAATAGGCGGCCGCCATCGCTCCGGACCCCCACGCCAAACCCCTGCTGCGGCCGTCGCGTCTGCGGCCGGGCGACCGCGTCGGCGTAATCGCGCCGGCGGGCCCGTTCGACGCGGGCGCGCTCCAAGCCGGCGCCGCAATCTGGCGGCGGCGCGGCTTCGAGGTCGCGATCCGGCCGGACCTCGACCGGCGCGAAGAATATCTCGCCGGCCCCGATTGGCTGCGGGCGCAAATCATCAACGAGTTCCTGGCCGACGGGTCGATCCGCGCGCTCGTCGCGGCGCGGGGCGGCTACGGCTCGTTGCGCATCCTCGACGCGCTCGACTACGATCGGCTCGCGGCGGACCCCAAAATCCTGATCGGCTTTTCCGACCTCACCGTCTTGCAAACCGAAATCTGGCGCCGGCTCGGCCTCGTCACGTTCAGCGGCCCGATGATCGCGGGCGCGCAGTTTTCCAAGCTGGCCGACGCCGACCTCGACCTTTATTTCGCGACGTTGACCCGCGACGAACCGCCGCCGCCGCTCGGGGGCGACGAAGCGCGGGTCGTGCTCGCCGGCGAAGCCGAGGGGCCGCTGCTCGGCGGCAACCTCTCGCTGCTGTGCCATCTGGCCGCGGCCGGGCGGCTGCCGTCGCTGGCGGGCGCGGTGCTGCTGCTCGAAGACGTGCACGAGCCGCCGTACCGGATCGACCGCATGCTGACGGCGTTGCGCCTGGGCGGGCATCTGGACGGCGTGGCCGGCGTGGCGGCCGGCGAATTCGGGCCGGCGATCGAGCCGATGCTGCTCGACTCGCTGTTCGTCGACCGGCTCGGCGATTTGATCGCGCCGATCGTCGCCGGCCTGCCGCTCGGCCACGGCGAACGCAACCGGCTCATCCCGCTGGGCGTCCGGGTGCGGCTGACGACCGCGCCGGCGCAAGTGGCGTTTTTCGCGTCAGGGGTTCGTTGAATGCGGAAAACCGCGAATACACGCTACGAAACGCGAATGATGGCCAATCGCTCGCGACGTATGTCCTCTATATGTCCTATACGTCCTATGCAATGAGAACATGCTGACGAACGCTTCCACTTTGCTCGACGCGGCGACGATGGCGCGGCGCATTTCCGGCGCCGTGCTGCGCGTCGAGGCCGGCGGCGAGGTCGTCCACGAGTCGGCGCATGGCGTGACGCGCTGCGATGCGCCGGCGCCGGTCGCGGCGGCGACGTGGTTCGATCTGGCCAGCTTGACGAAAATCCTCGCCACGACGCCCGCCGCGATGCTGCTTTATCAGCGCGGCGCGCTCGCCCTCGAGGCGCCGCTGGGCCGTTTCTTGCCGGGCGCGAAAGCGTCGTTCGCCGCGCAGCCGATCGAGAATTTTCTGGCGCACGTCAGCGGCGCGGCGGCGTGGAAGCCGCTGTTCCGCGCGGTTCCGCCGGACGCGCTCCATTCGCCCGCCGGCAAGACGGCCATCGTCCGCGCGTTGCTGGCCGAGGCGCCCCTTTATCCGCCGGGCGAGCGGCAGGTTTACAGCGACATCGGCTTCGCGCTGCTCGGCCTCGCGCTCGAAGAAAGCGCGGGGCAGCCGCTGCACGAATTCGTCGCGCGCGAGATTTTCGCGCCGCTCGGCATTGACGAATTGGCCTATCTGCAACTGGCGCCGCGCGCCGGGCTGTCGCTCGCCGCGACGGAAGATTGCCCGTGGCGGGGCAGGGTGCTCGCCGGCGAGACGCACGACGAAAACACCTGGGCGGCGGGCGGCTGCCTCGGCCAGTCAGGCGTTTTTGGTGCGGCCCGCGGCGTCGCGCAACTCGCCGATGAATTCCTCGCCGCCGCGCGCGGCGCGGGCCGGCTGTTTTCGCCGGCGACGCTGGCGCGCTTCCTGAGGGCGCCGGCGCACGTCTCCGGCTCGTTCCGCCTCGGCTTCGACACGCCGAACTTGCAGGGCTCGGCCGCCGGGTCGCACTTCGGCCCGCATTCGTTCGGGCATTTGGGCTTCACCGGTTGCAGCGTTTGGTGCGATCCGGACCGCCGCCTGTCCGTCGTCTTGCTGACCAACCGCGTGCATCCGACGCGCGACAACGACGCACTCAAGGAACTGCGGCCGGCGGTGCATGATGCGGTTCTTGAGGAATGCGGATTGGCGTAGGCCGCCGAAAGAATGGACGCGCTCAGGGCAACGATCTGGCGAGACGGAAGCCGACGGTGGGCATTCTGGTCTGGGCAGCTAAACCGCTGCGGGTTCCGGAGCGGCACGCTTCGGCGCGCATGTTCCAGCTACCGCCGCGAATCATCCGACCCAAGCCCCCGGGCGGCCCAGTCGGGTTGGACACCGCGTCGGACGGATGGTCTTCGTATCGGTCCCAGACCCATTCCCACACATTGCCGTGCATGTCGTAGAGTCCCCAGGTGTTCGCCAGTTTCCGGGCCACCGGGTGCGTCCTGCCGTCGGAGTTCGCGCAATACCAGCCGACGGCGTTAATGTTGCCGTCCGACTGGCACTCGCATTTTTTTTCGCGCTCACAGGCCCTGCCATCCACTAACATCGGGCCATTGGCGAACGCCGTCGTCGTTCCGGCCCGCGCCGCGTACTCCCACTCCGCCTCGGTCGGCAGGCGATAGCCGGTGCAACCTTGATTCCAGACCACGTTGTCGTCGTCATGGTCGACGCCGGCAAGACGCATCCCCATGCGGCCCTGGCATTCACTCTTCCGCGAGTTCGCGTTCGCGCCGCGGGCCTGACGGCATTCAAGCGTCCCGTCCCGGATGATAAGCCAAACCCGTTGCGCGCGGCCCGTCCATCCGGCGTCCTTGTAGCAGCGGCTCAAACCTTCGCGGTCCGACAACCGGTTGCAGAAATCGACTGCGTCGAGCCAGCTGATGTTTTCCACCGGACATTGATTGCCGCACTCGTCAAAAGCGCTCGGGTTGCCGCCCATCACGGTTCGCCATTGCCCCTGCGTGACCTCGGTCGCGCCGAGCAGAAACGCCTTGTTGATCGTCACCTGATGCTGGTTCGCCTTCTCCCACGCCGCCCGCTCGTCCGCTGGCAACCCCATCAAAAATTGGCCCGAAGGAATTGCCAAAAGCTGATAGCCGATCGTCGGACTTTCACGATTGTTCGTGGAATAGCTCTTGATCGGAGCGCTTGTCGCCCGGAACGCCACGGCACCGGCTGCGAAGCAGACAATCGCCGCCAGGGCCCACCACAGCGGTCGTCGCATCGGACGAGCGGCCCCAAATGCATTCGTTGCTTCCGGCGCATCAGCGATTGACGGCAGCGGAAATATCTGGCGAAAAACCGCCCACACGAGGCACATGCAAAATGGCGTCGCAAACGTCATAAATGCCAAACGTACGAGGCGCGGGAGAAGCAGAATGAAGAAGGATTTCGACGTTCCGATCGCTGCCATGTGCATCAACGCGATCGCGGCGAACCGCCCCACATTGATGACGATCGTTAGCGCCAACGTAAGCAGAATGCAGGAACCAACATTCGCATTGCCCGCCTTCCGCACCGCTTCGCGCGATCCCGCGCTTTCGGACGCGAGCGGATTCATGAGGGCGCCTGCGAAAACTCCCGCGAAAATCGGGAACATGCCGAACAACAGGAGTAGCCAAACGAGGCCCACGCCGATCCAACCGCTTCGCGACCTGCGCCAAGTGGACAAGCCCCGGAATAAAGCCGTAGCCTTTGCCGGGCGTCGTTCGCAGCATTCGCGGGCAAGATGCGCCATGCCGGCCCCGAGGGGCACGAAGATGAAAGCAAACGCCACGAGGGCCGCCTGCATTGCAATCCAGAACGTAACTGTCGGTCCAAACGCAAATAACGCTATCTCGGTGGCCGCACGCAATGCGCCAAAGGCGATCCAAATCGCGATAATGATGGCCTGCCCGCCAATCAGCGTGCCGAACCGCTCGCGGTAGACGCGCCAACCGGTTGCAATAGCCTCGCGGAGATTGACGTTGTCCGGGCCGTATTTTTCGGCGTACATCTGCCGGCCGATTGTGAAAAGTCGGCGAAGACTGTGTTTTTCTGCTCCGTATTTCTCGGCGTACCTTCGCCGGCCGGTCGCCACAATTTCGCGGAGGTTGAACTTTCCCATCGCCTGCACCCCGCTCACGGCGCGGTCCGGGCGACGCGGAACCCGAGAGCATTATTGCCGCGGTCGGGCAGGGCGTCGAAGCGCTTCGCGGAACGGCAGTCCTCGGCGCCCCAGAACCAACTGCCGCCGCGAATAATCCGGCGGGCGCCTTCTTTCGGACCGGTCGGGTCGGCGACCGGATTCGACGGATAATAGCCCCTCCGATCCCATACCCATTGCCAGACGTTGCCGTGCATGTCGTACAAACCCCACGCGTTCGGCGCGAAGCTGCCGACGTGAACTGTCCGGCGCCGGTTCACCCCTTCTGGGCAGTAATCGCCGGGGCTGCTGCCTCTGTAGTTCGCGTCGTCGGCCGAGAGACACTGACCGGTGTTGAACGGCGTTGTCGTTCCCGCTCGCGCCGCGTATTCCCATTCCGCTTCGGTTGGCAAGCGATAGCCCGTACACGCGCGGTTCCACTGAACCGCATTGCTTGTCCCGGAATAGCATCGGGGCAAGCCCTCCGCGTCCGACAACCGGTTGCAGAATTCGACCGCGTCGAACCACGACACATTCTCCACGGGGCAATCGTCGCCGCAATGTTTGAAGTAGCTCGGATTATTGCCCATTACTTTTTGCCATTGCGCCTGCGTCACGTCCGTTGCGCCCAGCAGAAAGTCTTTCGTAATCGTTACCCGATGCAGCGTCTCACGGTTTTCGTTCCTGTCGCACTCGCTTTCCGGCGAACCCATCGCGAACCCTCCGGACGGAACGACGATCATCTGGTAGCCGATGTCAGACGTGGTCGGAGGAGGCGATGCTGGCCGGGCCGTCGTCGACGGCTGGCCGCCGGCGCCGTCGCGTTTCCGCAGCGACGCCGCTGGGGTTAGCGGAGACTTGGCGGACAACGACCCCGCAAGGCGGAATCCCAATATGCCGAGGCCATTTCGCGAAAAAAATCCTACCCGGCTCGCCGAACGGCAATCTTTCGCACAGTATCTCCACGCGCAGCCGCGACCGACTCGGCGCGAGCCGCTGCTGGGCCCGGCAGGATCGGTCACGTCCCCGGAGGGGTAGTCGTCGTATCTGTCCCAGACCCACTCCAATACGTCGCCTTGCGCGTCGTAAACGCCCCAGCCGTTCGGCTGCTTCTGCCCGACAGGATGCACTTTGCCGTTGGAATTCTTGCGATACCAACCGATTTCGTCCAGATGGCTGTCAGCTTCACAATCGTAGTATTCCGCCGCCGTTATCGGTCCGTTGGCAAACGCTGTCGCCGTCCCCGCTCGCGCGGCGTACTCCCACTCCGCCTCGGTGGGCAGTCGATAGCCCGTGCAGTCGCGATTCCAGGTCATCGTGTCTTCGACAAGAGCGTCCCCAAAACGACCACCAATATCCTCGACGCAACCTCCATTTTTCCAAAAGCCCACAGTAGTGCCGCCGGCTTGGCGACACTGTTTCAAACCATCGCTGTAGCAATTCCATAGCTTTTGCGCGCGCCCAACCCAGCCGGCGTCTTTGTAACAGCGGCTCAGCCCCTCGCGGTCCGACAACTTGTTGCAGAAAGCGATCGCGTCAGCCCAATTCACATTCTCCACCGGACATTCGTCCCCGCAATCTTTGGCTTCGCTCGGGTTGTTCCCCATCAAGGCTCTCCACTGGCCCTGCGTAACTTTGGTCGCGCCGATCAGAAACGGTTTGCTAATCGTCACCCAGTGCTGCGTCTCGTCGATCGTCTGATCGGGAAATCGCCCCGGTTCGTCGCCGGGAGAACCCATCTGAAAGCGTCCGGGCGGAATCGCCACGAATTTGTAGCCGATGGTGGGGCTGTCGGCCGTCATTTGTCGGGCCGAGCGTGGCCAGAATTCCACTGCCACCGCAATTACGCAGGCCGAGGCTGCTACGGCCAGCGCCAACCGGCGTCGGCGTTTCCCCGCCGGCCGGCGAACATCCGGCATGGATGGCGGCGCCCAGTCTGGCGCCGTGGGGAGCGGCGTCGCGGGGAGCGGCGCAGGGAAGACCTGCCGGTATGCCGCCCACGTGACGCACAGGCTGAACGGCAGAGCGAATGTCATCCAGATCAGGTGGCCGCCGTACGAAACGAGCGGGATCATCATTTGAGTTATTCCGACCGGCAACAGGAAAAAAACTGCCGCGACGGCGTACCGGAGCCAATTGATGATGATCGTCATCGCCAGCGCCAGCAGGATGAACGAACGAACATTGGCCTTGACAGTCCGCCAGGTTTTTCTCAGCGCCTCGCCGGGCTTTTCGCCTTCGGCGACCAGCGAGAACAAAAACAAGAATGCGCCGGCCAAACCCGCGGCGACGCCAAGGTCGTCCACCCAGATGCCCGGCGCCAAAAGGCTGACCAACAGCGCCGCGCTGGACATGATCAGCATGGCGATCGGCCTCTCGCGCCACATCGAATAGCCCCGGAAGACTGTTCTTAGCTTCGCCGGCCGGGCGTCGAAACAATCGCGGGCGAGCAACGCCGTGCCCGCCGCCAAAGGCGTGAGGATGAAAAGCGCCGCCAGTAATGCCACAACCAAACTGGCGACCACCGAAATCGAAGCCAGGCGGTCCATGGCTTTATCGGCGCCTTTTCCGGAGGACACGAGGATCAGCGCGAGCGCTGCTGGCGCGGCGGCCAGGGAGAACCAAATGGCCAGGACAATCGCCTGTCCACGAACTAAGACTCCTAGTTTGCCGGCGTACACCCGCCAGCCAGCCGCAAACGCCTCGCGGAGATTGATTTTGCCCATCGACTATCCTGATCGAAGACCCTGTAAAATTATCCTATCTTACGGCCGGCGCCAATACGTCTATGCGGAGGGCGGCGGCGCCTCGGTCGTCGCCGCCAACGGGAAAACCTGCCGATATGCCGCCCACATGACGCACACGGTGAACGGCAGGGCGAACAACTCCCAGAACCAAATGCTGACTTCGGCCGGGCCGGACATGAGTTTAGCCGGGCCGGCCGGCAGTGCGGCCCGCATGGCCACGACGGCGAGGATCGCCGCAAAGGCAATGAGCCACAGCGCCAACTGCAGCGCCATGAGCTCGATGAAATTGGCCTTCAGCGCCCGCCAACCTTGCCGGAGCGAATCGCGCGGCGTCGCGCCTTCGACGATCAGCGGAATCAGGAACAGAGTGATCGCGAAGCTCGCCAGCGCGCCAACGCCGCACGCCAGCGCGCCAAGCAGAACCAGGCCGGCGGCGATCAGGTTGACGATCAGCGTGTAGTCCCACAGTGCGTAGCCGCGGAAAACGGTCGCCGCCTTCGCGGGGCGCTCTTCGAAACAATCGCGCACGAGGAACACGAGTCCGGTCCAGAGCGGCGTCCAGAAAAAGAACGTGAGCACCGCAACGAAGACCAACACTCCGAACCCGAGCCAGGATATCTCGGAGTGGTCGGTCAGCCGATTGGTCATCCATAAGGCGGCGGCAAAAGCGATTTCGGCTACGCCCAGCAGCGCAAACACAATGATGTGCCCGCGGACGAGCACGCCGATATTTCCCTTGTAGACGCGCCAGGCGGCCGCAAAAGCCTCGCGGAGATTGACTTGGCCCAATTTTGCCTTCCTCTCTGGAATCTTTCAGACAGTCGGCGGCGATTCGACCGCCGTCGCCGCCAGCGGGAACACCTGCCGGTACGCCGCCCACGTGACGCACCAGACGAACGGCCTGGCGAACAGCACCCAGACCAAACTCAAGAAGCTGAACGTCGTATTGACCGTGTATCCGGTCTTCAGGACGAACCGAAAAGACGTGCTCGCGCCGCTAAACCCGTCGAGGATGATCAGCGTCGCCAGCCACAGCAAGACCAGCGAACCGAAGTTGGTCTTGGTTGCCTGCCAGCATTTTCGCAGCGCCCCGCCGGGCGTCGCGCCGTCAACGATCAGCGGAAACAGGAATCGAATCACCGCGCCGGTCGCGATTGCGCCGACGCCGAACGCCGCTGCGCCCAGCAACAAGGCGCCGGCCGTGATCAATGCGCTAAGCAGCGTTATGCCCCAGATGGAATAACCCCGGAATACCGTCTTGGCCTTTGCCTCGCCGCCTTCGAAGCAATCGCGGACGAGAAACACGAAGCCCGCCATCAGCGGCGACAGGAAAACGAAGAGAAACACGAGAGTCACGAGCAACGGAAACAAGTGCCCCAGCGAACTGACCAGCCCTTGTCTTTTGAAGTAGATGTAGGCCGCAAGTATGATCGGGACGCACGAACTGACAAAAATGCCAAGCATGATTGCCGTCCCGCCGATCAACACTCCGAACCGCTCCCGATACACGCGCCAACCGCTCGCAAACGCTTCGCGCAAATTGATCTTGCCCATGGATTCACCGCCGTTCTATTGATGTCAGGCACGATACCACTGATGAAGTGAATGTAAACCGCGAAGGAACTCGAAGATGGGGAGGCGAAAAGGCCAACCGCGAATGCACGCGAATGCACGCGAATACGGAACCAGCGGCAGCGGCCAGGACGGCCCTCGCGATTCCACGCCCCCCGCGTGAGGGCCGCCGCGTCCATCCACGAACGACGTTTTTTGCAAATGCCTCAAAAGTTTGATACACAATACTTTTCTCGCAGGCGAGGCGATTGTGAACGAACGAACGGACCGCATCGATGTGGCGCACGTCCGCCACGTGCACCTGATTGCGATTTGCGGCGTGGGCATGGGCAGCCTGGCGGGCATGCTCAAGGCGCGCGGGCTGCAGGTCACGGGCAGCGACGCCGCGGTGTATCCGCCGATGAGCGAGCAGCTTGCGGCGCACGGCATTCCCGTGCTGCCGGGCTACCACCCCGCGCATCTGACGCCGCGGCCGGATCTGGTGGTCGTCGGCAACGCCATCAGCAAGGGCAATCCGGAAGGCGACGCGGCGATCGCGGCCGGAATTCCGTATGTGTCGATGGCCGAAGCGGCGCGGCTGTTTTTCTTTGCCGGCAAAAAGCTGACGGCGGTGTGCGGCACGCACGGCAAGACGACCTCGACCGCGTTGCTGTCGTGGATACTCGAAAACGCCGGCTGCGATCCGACGTATCTGGTCGGCGGAGTGCTGCGCAACACCGACGCCAGTTTTCGCGTGGGGCAGGGGCCGCTCGCCGTGGTCGAAGGCGACGAGTACGACACGGCCTGGTTCGACAAGGTTCCCAAGTTTCTGCGCTACCGGCCCGACGTTGCGGCGCTCGGCAACATCGAGTTCGATCACGCCGATATTTACCCCGATCTCGACGCGGTGCGCGCCGCGTTCCGGACGCTCGCCGGCGTGCTGCCGGCCGACGGTTTTCTCGCCGCCGGCATCGACAGCCCCGAGGTGCGCCGCCTGCTGCCCGCGTTCGCTTGCCCCGTCCGCACGTTCGGCTTCGCGCCCGACGCGCAACTTTCCGGGCGCGTGCGCGCGCTCGATCCGGACCGGATGACGTTTCAAGTAACCGCGAACGGCCGCCACCGCGGCATTTACGAGGCGCGGCTCGTCGGCGACTACAACCTGCTGAACATCCTGGGCGTGATGGTGCTGTGCGACCGGCTCGGCGTCGACGACCGCGCGTTTCGCGACGGCCTCGAAACGTTCGCCGGCGTCAGACGCCGCCAGCAGATCGTCGGCGAAGCGGCCGGCATCCTCGTGATCGACGATTTTGCGCATCATCCGACGGCGGTCCGGGTCACGCTCGCGGCGTTGCGCGATGCGCGGCCGAACCGCCGGCTCGTCGCGGCGTTCGAGCCGCGCACGAACACCTCGCGCCGCAACGTCTTTCAGCAGGAATACGCCGAGGCGTTCGACGCGGCCGATTTCGTCGTCGTCTGCGACGTGCAGGCCGCGGCCAAGGCCCCGCCGCCGGACAAACTCGACGTCGCGCGGCTCGTCGCCGACATTCGCGCGCCCGGCCGCGCGGCGGAACGCGCCGCGGATTACGACGCGGCGCTGGCGCTGCTCGCGGCGAACCTGCGGTTCGGCGACCAGGTCGTTTTTCTCTCGAACGGCGGCTTCGGCGCGCTGCCGCAGCGCTGCCTGGAGCTGCTGCAAGTGCGGGAAAAAGGCGAATGAGCGGCGAAATCGCCCTGTTCGACGCGGGCGGCCGCACGGCGATCGTCGCCGCGGCCACGCTCGACGGCATCGCCGGGGCCGCGATCTGGGCCGGCCGGCGCGCGCCGGTGAAGACGCTGCTGTTCGCGCCCGAGGGCCAGACCGGGCCGGCCTTCGCCGCGCCGGCGCTCGCCGCGCCCGACGTCGCGCGGCTCTACGGTCTCGGGTTGCCGCTGATCGCCGGCGATTTGCCGGCGGTGGCGACGGCGTTCGGCCGCGCGGGCCTGGCGGAGACGGTCTGGCTCGATCACCATTACATCCATGCCGAACACGCGGCGGAATTGCGGCGGCGCGGCGCGCACGTGGTCAACGATCCGGCGCGCGACGATTCGACCGACCTGCTGCTCTGGTATCTCGGGCGGCCGCAGGATTGGGAACTGGCGCTGGCGCAGGCGCTGCGCGACGATCCGGAGAATGCGCCCGAGCCGTGGCGCAGTTGGATGTACGTTTTTCTGGCGACGCAGAGCGAGCCGTTCGCCATCCGGCGCGCCATTCAGCCGCTGACCGAGCAGCGCTTCGAGGCTTACGATCCGGCGCTGCGCGAGGCGGGCGAAACCCGCTGGCGCGAGGTGCGCGAGTTCGCCGCGGGCGCGATCCACGAGACCGCCGTCGGCGACCGCCGCCTGGCGATCGTCGGCCTGCCGCCGTCGGCGCAAAACGACTACCGCCTGCTGGCAGACGCGGTCTTGCGGCGGCGGGGCGTCGATCTGGCGTTGGTGTTTTTCGACGGCGTGCCGCGCCTGGCGTTGCGGCGGCTGCCGGTCGCCGCGCCGGGCGACGATTTCCCGGCGCTGGCCGACTTGCCGTTGGCGCCGGGCGGCCGCGCGTATTTGTACGATCGGAACACGCTATTCTTGGAAACCTCGGCGGCGGGTCCGCTGGCCGATCTGGGGCACGTCGTCGACGCCTTGCGCGCGCATTTCGCCGAAACGCAACCGTAGTTCTATCCGCGTGCATCCGACGCAGCCGTGGCGGAGTCGCGTGCATTCGCGGTTCCAGTCCGCCGTTCCATTTGGTTTCCATTCTTCGCGGTGTTGCAATCATCATCTCTCTTCGCCACACTGGCGCGCGATGAAGTCTTTTTCGCCGATCGCGCGATGGCGCGCAATTCTGGCGGGCGCGGCCCTGGCGGGGCTGGCGCTGGCGGCCTGCACGTGCGCGAAAAAAAGCCCGCTGCCGTCCGCCGCCGACCTCGGACCGTTCGCCGAAGACCGGCAAATGATGGGTTCGCCGGCGCAGATCCAGGCGGTCGGCGTGGGCGAGCGCGAGGCGAGGGCGGCGATCGCCGCCGGGTTCGCGGCGATGCAGGAACTGGAGAAGCACGCGCACCCGGATTGGGAAGACTCGGACATCTACCGGCTCAATGCGGCGGCGGGCGGCGGGCCGCTGGCGATGCACGACGAAGTTTTCGACATGATGCGCGTCGCGGCCGACGTTTCCGCGTTGACCCACGGCGGCTTCGACATCACCTTCGCCGGCGTCGGCAAGCTGTGGCATATTCAAGATCCGCAGAATTTTCGCGTGCCGTCCGACGACGAAATCAAGCAGGCGATGGTCAACGTCGGCTGGCGCGGGCTCGAACTCGACCCGGAGAAGAAGACGGCGCGGCTGGCGCGGCCGGGCATGCGCGTCGGCCTCGGCGCGGTCGGCAAAGGTTGGGCCGCGCAGCTCGGGCTGGAAGCGATGAAGAAGGCGGGCGTGACCAACGCGATCGTCAACGCCGGCGGGAAGATGGCGATCGGCGGCACGAAGCTGGGCCAGCCGTGGCGCGTGGGCATTCAGCATCCGCGCAAGCCGCGCGACGCGTCGATCGCGGTGCTCGAAATTCGGGGCGACCAGGCGGTCATCACGTCGGGCGATTACGAGCGGTTCGTCATGCACGACGGCGTCCGCTACAATCACATTCTCGACGCGCGCACGGGCCGGCCTACCGACCCCTGCCAGAGCGTGACCACGATCGGTCCGCATGCCGGGGTCGCTAATGCGTTGTCGGCGGCCGTTTTCATCCTCGGGCCGGACGAGGGCCTCGCGATGCTCGCGGCGCATTATCCGGATTACGCGGCGCTGATCGTCGACGCGCAGGGCCGAATTCGCATGTCGCCGAACCTCGCGGCAAAGGCAAAGGTCGTGGAGATTGAGTAAGACAACGAGAAATCTGCTGATATATTCAATAGTTGTCGCGTGCGTCTTCGCCGTTTTTGTTGTTTTGAGCGGTCACCGCGGGCCGTCGACCGGCCAATTGCGCAAGGCCACGGCCTTGGCCGAGAAGATGGACGCCGCGCTGGCCGTCGAGAAACCCGATTGGGAGACGATCAAACCGCTGTATTGGCGCGGGACGCTGTCGCGCGTGGCCGCCGAAACGCGCAACTCCGCCGCCAACGTCAACCTGAAGCTCAAAATCGACGAGATTTTCGACCTGGCGCACGAAAGCGGCGCCACGGAGGACATCAACGCCATCATCGCGCGGCGCACCCTGTGGCGGATCGTCGCCTTGCTGCTCGAAAACGAGATCGCGCCGCCGAAAAAGGCGCCGGCGCTGGCGGAGCGCCGAACGCGGGCGACGATTCTGCTCGACAGCCTGTGCCGCCTGATCGCGCGCGCCGAGCCCGACAAGGGCGCCGCGTACGGCCGGCTGCTGCACGCGCGCGAGCAGCACTGGGCCGGCAAACCCGACGCGGCGGCGGCGCAGGCGTACTTCGACGCGATCGACGGCGTAATGGCGGACATGACGCTACGGCGCCTGGCGCAGTGGCGCGCGCTCGACAAGACGAACGCGACGCAACGCCGGCAGGCGGTCGTCCTGCAGGCCGACATGCGGCAGTTGTTCTCGGTGCTGTATCCGCGGCTGTTCGACGAAGACCAGCACGATTCGTGGACCGCGTTGACCGAGTTCACGAACGATCCGGCCAAGATGGACGCGGACTACATCGAGAACGTGCTGCGCAAATTCCGAAACCGCCAATTGGCCATCGCGGGCGAGGCGATGTAGGGCTTACTGACCGCGAAGGCTGGCGACTCAGCAGAACATGCTTCTTATTCACCTTCACTTGACCGCGAAGTCACGCGAATGCACGCGAATAGAGCAGGAAGCTGTGTTCAATCATTTGCGTCTGTTTGCTGTAGTTTGGCGTAGTTTATGTGCGCATAAGAAATATTATGTAATAAAAGAGACGCCGATCGCCGGGCGACCGTCTTTGATTGAAACAGGTCCGCGCCTGAAGATGATCGCATAAGAGCCATGCGAGTTCCGGGAATATGGCTCGCCCAACAGCCGGCCTACGGCTGACCCGCCCTGGAGATAATCGCTATTTCGTCGGTTCTAACAGTAGCGGCGTCTCGATGTATTCGCGGCGTTGCCGCAGATAGTCTTCCTGCTTCTCGAAATCGGCTGCCGGCATCGTCAGCTTCTCGACGACGACCTCCATCTTGAAGGTCAACTGATCGGCGGCCAACGTCCACGACGCGCGCGTACGGCCCCACGGACTATCGGCGGCAAGCGGCGGCGGCAGCTCTTTCACGGTCAAATTCGACGGCAGGTGAAACCGATACTCCCAATGTTCGACGTACGGGCCTTCGAACTCGAGCGGATATTTCCGTTGCGGATAGACGCGCTCGATTTCTTTCGTCGCGACGCCGAACAGGCGCAGCATCTGGAAACGGCCGCCGCTGACGGTCAATAGCGGGCATTCCGAGGTTCGCCGCAGCACCACCGGGTCGGCGAGATCGTTCATGCCCTCGATCGAATACGCGAGCAGCCGGCTGCGCGGCGCGAAGTCCCGCACCTCTTTTTCCATACGGTCGCGCAGTTGGCGGTCGTTCCAGCGGCGAAGATTTCGCAACGGATAGGCGTACGCGCCCGTGCGGCGGTGCTCTTCCACGATCGTTGCGCCGCCCTCGCCGGTCAGCCGCACGTCATAGGTCTGCTCGTCGCTGTTGAATGTCAGGCCCTGCGCCGGCGTCGCGCCCGTCGCGCCATGCGCCGGGTCGAGATAAAACGCATTGCAGAGGTCGTCGGGCAACCGGCCGAGCGGCAGGTTTTCGTTGCCGACGGCGCCCCAGATGGTTTCGCCGTCGCGCGTCAGCCGCAGCAACGGCGTGTGGAGAAACATCAGCCACGGCGCCTCGTTCAGCGGCAAATGGCTGCGCCAGCCGGCGGTCAACAGCCAGTCGGCCGACCATCCCGACGCCTGCGCCAACGCGGCAAGCAACGCCGTGCGATCGGCCACGTTGCCGCGGTTGGCGGCGAGCGTCTGCGCGGGCAACCTGGGCAGCGGATCGCGGTCCCACATCGCCACGCCCGAGTCGCGCACGTCGCGCAGGACGAAGCGATACAATGCCTCGAGCGCGGCGCGGCCGGTTTTGCCGGCGGTCAATTCGGCGGCTTTGGCCGTCACCAGCGGGTCGCCGGCCAGGCGCGGCGCGAGCGCGGCCTGATATTGACGCGCAATCGTCGGCCAGTCGGTCGCGACGGTCGCAAAATAATACGGCGCGACGGCGTTCCAGTGCGGCATGTGCGGTTCCGCCTGCAGCACCGGCGGCTGCCGCGTTTCGTAAATGACGACCCGTTGGCCGCCCTCCAGACGTTCGGTTTTCGTGACGCTCGCGTCGAAATTGCGCTCGTAGAAACGCAGCGGCATGGATTTCGGCGCTCGGATCACGACGCGGCGAAACGTGACGGGGTTCGTGTGCGCCTCGACGTGCGAGTCGCCGAAGGTTCGCAAACCAGCGAATTTCCGTCGCGAAGAGAATTGGTAATAGACGAAACCGCCGACCTTGACGTCGGGCGTCGCCAACTGCAGGCGGCGCATTTGGCTGCCGTGGCGATCGCCGTAATTCACGCTGGCGTCGCGCACGGCGCCGGCGGACAAGACGCTGACGGCGCCGTCCGGCGCGATGGCGTAGCCGAAGTCGACGCGCGCCTCGGCGTTCGACGGGTCGTAGGTGAAGGACTCGTTCGCGGCCGACAGCCCGGCCTGCTTGTCGACGCGCGTCAGCCGGCGCCAGGTCACCACCGTATGATTCTTGTCGGTCACGTCGACGCGCCACTCGTCGAACACTTCCGTCGTCGCGTGGTCCGGGTCCGGCGGCGCTTTCATCGCTTCGTGCACGAGCGCGACGATCTCGGCGTCCTTCAGATCTTCCAGCTTGCGCACCTTCGGATCGCCGATGCGCCGGCCGAGTTCGACGCGCACCGTATCGCCGAGCGGATAGCTGCGGATTTCCCCGCTGAGCAGTTCATAACGCAGCGCACCGGCGCTCGTCGCCAGCAGCCGGCCGGGCAGTTCCTCGCCGTTTTGCAGCACGAGATTGTCGGGGCACGCCGGATCGGGCGGCGGCACGCGCCCGGCGCAACCCGCCCACCACGCCGCCATGGCGACCAGCAACGCCAACGCACGCTTCGCGTTCATGGCTGCACCTCCCGCGCGAACGCCCGCCGGGCGAAGAACGTTTCCACGGAAACCAGCGCGTCGCGATACGCCGGGTAGTCGGCCGGGCTGATTTCCGTCTGGCGGAAAACGGTCGCGGAAACCAGCGTGAAGCCGTCGGCGGTCTTCTCGTAGCGGCCGTCGAAATGCAGCCACTTGTTGTCGATTTTCAGCGGCGGCGGCAGGTCTTCGACGCGCCAGGTCGGCGGCAGCTTCACGTGGTGCGTCGAACGCTCGACGTACGCGAGCGGCATCCGCAAATCGACGGTGCGCGCTTGCAGATCGATGTGCGATTCGCGCCGGCGCAATTGCGGCAGGTCGACCACCCACAAGCCGCCGACGCGTTTTGCGACGTGGTCGGCGGTGAATTCCAGGGTCGACCGCAGCGGCTTGTCGAATTGGTCGACGTTTTCGTCGCGATAGCCGACGAGCTGCGCCTGGGCGCCGAACGCGACCACTTCCTTTTGCAACTGTTTTTTCCGGGCCGGCGTCGCCAGGCGCTCGAGCATCGCGCGCATCGTGGCGCCGAGGCCGCCGGTCGACTCGGTGACGCGCGTGCCGCGAACGCCGCCGCGTTCGTCAACATTCAACGTGAACTCGGCGCTCAGGACGTTGGCGTCGGGCGGCTCGCGGTCGATAAAGCCGACCGAACGGCCGAGGGCGTCGACGTACGGCTGCCCCTGGTCGTCGAGGCGAAAATGCGGATAGCGGTAGGTTTCGGCCGTGGCGTCGAGGAAGAAGCGGCGGCCGTTGAGCCAGACCGCATCGATCGCGTGATTGCCGCCGAGGTTCGGAATCGCATACATGTCGCGCCGGCCGCCGAAGGTGTGCAGGATGACCGGGTGCGCTTCCACGCCGACGACGCCGAGCATCGTCGCCAGCAAGATCGCCTTGTCGGTGCAGTCGCCATAACCGTTGGCGAGCGTCACCTCGGCCGGATGGCCGGTGAAGCCCGTCGCGAGGTCGGTTTTGATCGAAATGTAGCGGATCTTGCGCTGCACGAACTCGTAAATGCGGGTGATCTTGGTTTCGACGTCCGTTGCGTCGCCAACCGCTTGCGCGACCGCCGCTTTCACCGAATCCGACGCGACCAGGCGGGTGCGGTAATATTCGGTCAACCGCGCAAATATATCTTCCCAATTTGCCAGCACGGTGGCTCGCATCGAGGCCACGACTTCGGGCAGCGGCGGCATCGACGGCTCCGCATCGAACGGCGGCATGTCGCTCGTTTCCCAAACGTAGATTTGTGCGCCGTCCGGGTCGCGACGGAGCGCTGGCTGCGCGCGATCCGGCGGCATGTTCTTCGTTTCGAAATAGAGTTGCTTGCCCGGCGGCACGCGGACCTCGACGCGCGACTGGGCCAGCGGATCCGTGCTCTGGAACATGTAGAACGGGAAAAAGAAATCCGGGCTCGGCGGCCGGAATTCCTCGGTCGTATACCAATATTCGACGATGTCGCCGACGCGCACGTCGGGGATGGTCAACGTGGTCACTTGATAGCGGTTGAAAAACGCCGCGCCGTGGGAAGGCGACACCGTCTTGCGGTCGGCGTCGGTCGCGACCCGGAAGGTCCCGTCGGGATGAATCACCACGCCGTAGGGCCCGGCCAAGCGCGAACGGGCGGCGTCCCAGTACCAGTGCACCGTCGCCCAGTGGCGGCCGTCTTCCTTCAGCACCAGGCCGGCGAAACGATAGGCGTAGCTGTTTTCGCCGTTGGCTTCGAGGCGAAACACGCCGAGGTCTTCGAGGATGACGCCGTCGTGGTTCGGCCAGCGTTCCCCCAATTCGCGGCCCTTGGCGAACATTTTTTCGTAGCGCGCGGCGTCGTAGGTCCAGGGCGTTTCCCCCGCCCTGCCCGCCACGCCGATGTTGACCTCGACGACCGCGTCGCGTTCGACCGGCGCGCCGCCGGGCACGAGAAACGTGCGGCCGTCGAACAGCAAATCGCCGTTGATGTCGACCGTCTGTCCGTTCTGCAGCAGCAAACTCGTGCCGGCGGCCGCCGGCGCCGCCGCGCAGAAAATGGCCAAAACAACAAACAATAGTCGTCCTCGCATGGCCCCTCCGTCCAAGGTTCATTGTCGACTGTGTCGGCAGAATCGACCGCTTGAGGCAAATTGTCAAGAAACGCTGGGCTCGCGAAACGTGTGGACTTTTCGGAGTGTCGGGATTGCTGGCGAAATACGTTTTTTGACAAGCTCCGCTGTGGTATTAAACATTGCACGGGAGAGAGCGGATGAGAGAACTGGTCGGCTGGACAATCGTGGCAATCGGGGCGGTCGCTGCCGGCCTGCTGTTTGTTTCAACCGGCGCCGGCGGATGCTCGGGCGGCAACGTGGTCTGGCCGGACGACGACGCGACGCCCGATGACGATGTCAGCCCCGACGACGACGATTCCACCGGCGTCGCCACCGTCACGATCGTGGATTACGCATTCGATCCGGATTCGGTCACGATTCCCGTCGGCGGCACAATCGTCTGGATCAATGACGGCCAAAACGATCACGAAGTCGAGAACGGCGCCCCCGGCGGTTCCGGCGCCGGCAGCGTTTTCGACTCGGGGGTTCTGCCGCCGGGCGGCAGTTACTCGTACACGTTCACGCAAGCGGGAACGTACGTGTATTTTTGCGCGATCTTCCCAACGCGGATGAACAACGCCCGCGTCGTCGTGGAGTGAGGCCGGAAACGGAAAGGGCCGGCAGCAGCCGGCCCCGCGAATCTTGATATTTCTGAGCCTCTTGTAAAATTGGCATTTCGATCATCGGCATTTCGCGCGGACCCCTCCCCCGGCCACGCACGGCGTGGCCGCGCCCCTCCCCGCCACGGAGAGGGGCGAGGGGTCGCCTTTGCGAACCCGGGATTCGAAGAGACGCCGCGCGGCCCGCACCGTCGCCTCCCGCCTTCTGAGCTTCTTCGTATTCATGCAAGAGGCTCTTCTGTCGTTATACCGAAAGGTCTTCTGTCGTTATACCGAAAGGACGGCGCCGTTCATTCCGTAACGTAAATCGGGTTTGCGTAAATCAGCGGGTAGTCGTGAATGTAGTCATCCGGGTGCCCGCCCAGCCATTTGCGCAAATGGTTCGGGACGACGTGCACTTCGACGCGATACGAGCCGGCGCTCGTCACGGCAAACGTGATCGGGCCGCCGGTGCTCTGCGCGACGACGATGCCGCCGTTGGGATCGGCTTTGACGATCTTCGCCGAGAACGTCGGCTGCGGCAGCGACGGATCCATGTTGTAGAATTTGGGCATCGTCACCTGCAAAACCGGCTTGGCGGACAGCGCAACTTCATCGCCCATCTCGGCGACGCCGGTGGTCGCTTCGGCGTGGTAATCGAAGCCGACCGGTTCGCCGAAGAGGTCGAACGCCCCGTACATCCGGCCCTTGGTCAGCGCGTCTTCAATGCTGGTGAGATCGTTGCCCGTGGTCAGCACATAGTTCGCGAACCAGCGCATCAGGCGGCGGTAGCTGTCGCCGCGGTCGCCGTCGGAAAACGAGAACGGGATGGCGTTGCGATGCACGTCGGTGCCCATGATGCCGACCAGATGCCGGGTCGCGGTCAACGTGTCGAAGGTGATCAGGTCCATCGCGATCGGATCGAGAAACGCCAGCAGCGCGAGGTCCGGATGGCCGGCTTTGTTCCACGGCAGGATGTAGGGCAAGAGCTTCAGGATCGTTTCAATCTTGTGCGTCGTATCCGTGCCCAGGTTCGCGTGCAGGTTGTAGAACTCGATGCCGTCGACCGAGAGGGCGCCGATGTCGGCCGTCTGCCATTCCTCGGAGTGATTCACGATGACCTGCGCGCCGAGGGGCTTCAGGCCCTGGACTGTGGATTCATCCCTGCCGTTGAATAAATTCGCGCGCTCCTGCGGAGTGCCGGCCGCTTGGCGCGTCATGTGAATCGGCATCAGATTGTTTTCCGTCCCGCTCGCCAGGATCGTCTTGGTCCCGTCGGGGCAGGTAATGATGTTGGCGATCGGGGCGCCGTTGTCGTACATCAGAACGTCGCCTTCGGCCGGGTTGTAAAGCAGGACGGCCGGGAAATCGAATTCGGCGAAGAGGTCCGCGTGATCGGTCAGCATGGCGAATTGCTGATTCGTCGTGCAGAGGGCCGTGCGAAATTGCTGCAGACACGGCGTGTTCACTTGACCGCCGGGCATCGGATTCTCGTCGCAGGCATCCCACGAATGAATGGAATGCAAATGGATCAAGCCGCGCTCGATCGTGTAGCCGCGCACCGGCGCATAAACGCTGGTCGGCACGACCGTGCTGGGAATCCAATAAGGTTCCGGCGGCGCCGTGTCGGGCGACAGGTCGTCGTCCATGGGCGAAACGTCGTTGTCGTCGTCGGCCGGCGAGGAGTCGTCGTCTTCGACCGGACCGCTGTCGTCGTCGCCGCTGCTGCTGCTCGAACCGCAGCCGATCGCGATGGCCGCCGCGAGCGCCGCCAAAAAGACCGTCAACAAAAACGCTTTCGTCGCCCAAGCGAACAACGTTTTCATGGTGCACGCCCCTTCTTGTGGAAACCTAGCCAAAAAGTATACAAGCGAATCCGATTAAATCAAGCAGTTAATTCGGGTTGCCGCACGTGCAACCTTGACAGCGCGGAGCGTCCAGGGTACCTGTGATTTCCGCACCCTGCCCTTCGTGGAGGAAAGGTCATGCGCCGCGCCAACCGGTTCTTGTTGATTCTCCTGGCGATCGCCTTGCTGGCCGGCGCCGCCGCGTGCGGCAGTTTCGGCAGCAGCAGCGCCCAGCGGCCGATCGACGACGACAACGACGTGTCGCCGGCCGACGACGACGACGATGACGATGGCTCGCCCGCCGTCGACGACGACCAATCGCCGGATGACGACGCCTCGCCGGCCGACGATGACGACGACGACGACGACAACGACGACACGGCGCTGACCTGGTCGTCGATGACCAGCAACACGACCGTCCCGCTGACCGCTGTCTGGGGGAGTTCCGCCTCCGACGTGTATGTCGTGGGCGGCGACATCCGCGACCAGTACGGCGCGGTGCTGCACTACGACGGTTCCTCGTGGTCGACGCTCACGACCGGCGAATCCACCGCGGCGCTCTACGGCGTGTGGGGCAGCGGCCCTGCCGATGTGTACGCCGTAGGCGAGGATTGGAATTCGGGCGATGAACTGATTCTGCACTACGACGGCGCCTCGTGGACGACGACCTCGCCGACGACCACGCCGCATTTGAACGCGGTCTGGGGCAGCGCGGCCTCGGATATTTTCGTCGTCGGCGACTACGGCACGGTGCTGCATTACGACGGCGCCGCGTGGTCTCCCATGCAGAGCGGCGAGTCGATTTCGGCGTTGTACGGCGTCGGGGGGACCGTCGCGAACGTGTTCGCGGTCGGCCAATTCGGGGTGATTCTGCACTACGACGGCTCGGCCTGGTCGGGGATGACGAGCGGCACGGCAGGGGATCTGCACGGCGTTTGGACCGCGTCGGCGGCGGACGTTTTCGCCGTGGGCTGGGGCACGAACATCGAGGCGGTGGTGTTGCAGTATGACGGCAAAACGTGGACCTCGATGACGACCGGCGTGACCGCGGATCTCGGCGGCGCGTGGGGCGCTTCCGCCACGGATATCTTCGTCGCGGGCACGTTTTACGACAACGTGGGAAGTCCGATCTCGGGCGAGCTGATGCACTACGGCGGCGCCGTTTGGTCGGGGCGGCCCACGTACGGACCCAACTTGTACGGCGCTTGGGGAAGCTCCGCGACGGACATCTTCTTTGTCGGCGACAGCGGCACGATTCTGCATCACGGGCCGTAGCGGCACGCCGACCGTACCGCCGCATTTACGTCAGCGGTTCCGGTCCCCGCGATAAGTTGGGCGTATGTTTCCCCGCATCCCACAACGCCACACGGGGCGCATCACAGCAAATTCTTGCCAATCACGGTCGAACGAAGTTCCAAATCGAACAGTCGCGCCGCGGTTGCGCCCAGGTCGCCGATGCGAATCGGGGCGACGCGAACGCCGGCCTGGCCGCCGGGCAGGTGAATCGCCGCCAGAATCGGCATGGTGTCGAGCGCGCCATGTCCGCCGTTGTAAACGCGGAACGGCGGCGTCCACGAGGGGACCGTGACGCCCACATTGGGGACAAGTCCGTTGTAAACGGGGATCTGCCAGCCGTTGCGGCCGAGCAGAAACAGGTCGGGCCAGATCATCGAGCGTTCGGCGTCCCGCCCGACGAAGTGTTCGTGCCACAGCTCGCCCGGCAGGCAGACGCCGGGGACGCCCGCGCGCATTTCCTCGCGGTCGAGCACGAGCCACGGACATTCGTCCGCGCCGGTCTGCGGGTTGCGCGCGGCGTGCTCCAGCAGCAGTTTTTTCGCCTCCGGCACGGTCTCCTTGCGGTCGCGCCAATAGAGCGCTCCGTAACTGCTGACGCTGAACGCAAAAACGTTGTCGCGCTGAATCAGCCCGGCTTTTTTCAGCAAGCCCACCGCGTCGGTCGATGAAAAATCGTCGGTGGCCAGGTGGTTCAGCGAGGAATGGTCCGAAAGCACGATCACGCAGGAGCGGTCCAGCAGGCCGCGGCGGGAAAGCCCGTCGATCAGCCGCCCGAACTGCGCGTCCACATCGCGCACGTTGGCGAGAATCGGCTCGCGGTAGAGCAGCGGGTTTCGCGCGCTGACCAGTTGATATTCGTCCACGTCGCGGCAACCGGGCGGCGGCGTGAAGCGCGGCTTCGCCGGCGCGAACTCGGACGGGTCCCAGGCGCTGCCCAGAATGTGCCCGCCGTCGTCGCATTCGGCGAGCAAAATGTACGCCAGGTCGGGGTCCTCGCGATCCAGGATCGCCAACGTCGATTCGACGATCCACTGGTCGTGCGGAAATCGCTCGGGAAGCTTTTCCATTTGCAGCGTGAGCAGGCTGCGCTGCCCGGTGTACAGGCGCGTCAACGCGTTGCCGAGCGAGAATTCCTTCAGGGTCGGATACAGTCGCCCGGATTCCGGCTGGCATTGAGCGTCGGCGTCGGAAGGCGGCTTGGCGAAAGAGGTCTTCACTGGCGCCGGCAGATAACCAGGGCGGCGGCTGCCCGTGACCAGCAAGTCCACCGCGCGCTGCGACCGGAACATCTCCGCGACCCATTCTTTGCCGGAAATCAGCAGCGTCTTGGCTTCCGGACGCTTGCGTTTGAACGCATGAAACAGCGTGTCGACCTGGCGCCCCTGGTCGTCGCGCGTGACTGCCAAGTCGGAATGGCTGATGATCGCACGCCCGGCGGAATTCCACCCGGTCGGCTGCCCCCAGACGCCGATCACGCCGGTCTGGGCGCTGCTCGTTCCCGCCAACGCATTCAGGTGATTCATGTCGGTCGCCGCCGGCAGATAGCATTGCGCGTTGGGATACCACAACGAGGCCTCAAAGAAAGCGCGGAGATGCGGGAGCAGCCAGTCGCCAGGTTTCCCGCCGGCGAAGCCCTTGGCGTTCAGATCGAGGTATTTCGGATGCAGCCCGTCGATCGCCACGAAGATCAATTTCCGCGGCGCCGCGCGGCCTGTTTTCCCCGGAGCGCTTCCGGTGATTTGCGCCAGAATTGTCCGGGCCCCCAAGCCGCCGAGGCCCAACCACGCCGCGCCGCTGATGCTCGCCAGCGTTTTCAGAAAGGACCGTCGGGTGATCGTTCTCGTCTCGGGCATCGACGAACCTCGTTTAGTTTTCTGGGCAAACAGTGGGGTGTCGCCAAGCCGATTGTCAAGTCGGCGGCGACCGTGTGCTGCGCCACATCTCCTTTGATTTCTCAGCGTCACCGCCGCTTCGGCAACTCCTCGCCCGGTCGGTATTCCCGTTCGAGGTGGGCGCGGATGTCGGCCTCGTCGAGCCATACGGGCCGGGTCTGCTTGTCGGCGAACAGCGGCGCCTGGTCGGCGAAATGCGGCGAAGCGGCGTCGCGGGTCGCGGCGCCGTACTGATGGATCGCGCGGGACGTGACGCGGCCGTCTTTGTCCCATTTGACGAACAGGATGTACGAGTCGCCGACCATATCCGCCAGGCGGCCGTTGCGGAACGCGATCCCCGCGACGGCGCGCAGGGTGTCGGGCCCGCCGGAGAGCGGCAGGTCGACCTTTCCGCGGGTCAGGCGCGCGATCTCGCCCCAGGCGGGATCGATTCGGCCGAACTGCCGCTTGAACTCGCGCGCGGTCTCGGCGAGCGATTCCAGCGGCGTCGCGGTCGGCCGGCCCAGCAATCGCCGATGATAGATGAAAGGCGCGGCGCTGAGCGCGATCAGGGGCAGGCTGCGGCTGGCCGGGTCGGCGCGGAAGTCGAACTGCCGCACCGCCTCCACGGCTTCGCGCAACAGCGGATCGGCCGGCGCCGGCGCGGCCAGAATGCCCTGAACGAACTCGCCCAACGATGAACTGCGCTCATAGTTCTCGTCGAACTTGTACGCCTGAAATTTTTCCCAGGTGATCGAATTGTCGCCGCCGTAAAGGGCCCGGGCGCGCAACGAGCGGTTCGTCATGCGCGTTTCAACCCCCATCTCGGGCGCAAAATCGCTGGGCCGCGGGTTTCCCGCGCCGACGGTCGTCTGGAACGGCGACGAGTTGCAGCTTTGCACCATGCCGGACGGAGGGTTGAACACCTGCGGCAACGCATCCAGTGGATAAATGTCCTTCCAGACCGTCTTGGCGACATTCCCCGGGAGATAGCCGGCCGGATCGCCGCCCGGAGCGCGGACGGGAAAACGACCGTTGTACAGATAATAGATATTCCCCTGCTTGTCGGCGTAGACGAAATTGAACGACGGGATCGCGAGCATCCGCATCGCGGCTTGCCATTCGGCGAAGTTGCGGGCCTTGTTCATGCGGAACCACTGTTCCACGAGTCGGATGTCGTCCAGCCCCGCGTAGCGGATCGCGTAAACGCCGCGCTTCGTGCGGAATGCCGGCCCGTGAACCGACCAGAGCGTTTCGCGCCGCACGGTCACCTTGAGCCCGCCCGGCAGCCGGACCTGGAGCTTCGCCTCCCCGCGTTCGAACGGGCGCGATCCGCCGTCGAGCAGATAGCGGTTCTTGTCCTTCGGGTCCAGTTCCAGCGCGTAAATATCATACAAGTGCGGCAGGTTCACGGTCGGCGCCCAGCCGAGGTCGCGATTGTGGCCCGCCAGCACGACCGGCGCGCCGGGGAACAGCCCGCCGACCATGTCCCACCCCTCGTCGCTGTGCACATGCGCTTCGTACCACGCGGCGTTGCCGTCCCACGGTTGGTGCGAATTGAGGCACAGCATAGTCTGGCCCTCCGACGAACGCGCGGGCGACACGGCGAAGGCGTTGGACCCGCCGAGTCCGCCCGCGGCCGCCAGCCATCCGCCGGCGCCGTTCGTGCGGTCGGCGTGCTGTGGGGCTTCGTCGCCGAACAGTTTCTCGATGGCGCCGTCCAGGCCGTAGAACACCGGGGCGATGGCGACGAAGCCGGCCACCACATCGCGGCCTTCGACCGGAAAGAGGTTCGCGCGCACCTGGTCGGGGTGGAGCGCGGCGAAGTAGTTGATGCCGTCGGCGTACGCCTCGACAAGCCGCCGCGTCTCCGGCGAGAGGTCGGCGTCGTACTTTTCCCAGACGCGCTCGTGTACGCGCATGGACTGGACCAGATAATCGATCGGCGCGGCTTCCCGGCCCCTGACCGAAGCGAGCTTCGCGCGCGAAATCAAAAGGTTCTCTTGGATCGTGTAGAAGTCGTCTTCCGCGTGGGCGTAGGCCAGCCCGAACGCGGCGTCGGCATCGGTCCGCCCGAAGACGTGCGGCACGCCCCAGGTGTCGCGAAGGATGCGCACATCGTAGCCTGCGGCGCGCGACAAGTGCGGATTGATGTCCCACGTCCGGCCGGCGCAGCCGGCGGCCAGCGCGGCGACCATCGCGCCGGCGAGCAGCGCCGCCAGCCGCCGACGGCAAATGCCTTTTGCGTTCATCGTCATTCGCTCCGTAGGGCTTTCTCGGACGGCGTAATTTTATACACGAGCCTCCGGCGGCGGTAAACAGCCATTTCGGAAGTCAGCCGAGCAGTAACCCGTAAAGTCCTTATCTAGCCCCG
>CAZHPN010000011.1:0-56327 GCA_964534375.1 uncultured bacterium
AAAAGACAAATCCCAAAACTTCAATCATTTGCAAGTCAACATGCCGGAGCCCTGCTCCCATGTGCAGCAACGATCCAGTGAAAATCTTGGCGCAGAAACAAGAAATCGAGCGTTAGTAGCAAAGAGAAAGGGTCTGAACGGACATGCCAAAATCTCTGTGTGCTCCGTGTCTCTGTCGTTCAGAGTTAGGAACCCAAGTTCCGCTCGCGCTGCGGCGAGGTTCGATCAATTTTCCGGTGTCGTCAATCTTGCGGCGCGGTCGAGCGGCTTCGCGGCCAGCACGAATTGCAGCCGCAGGCCGACCCGCCAGAAAATCCAGGCGGCGGGGGCGAGGAGAATCGCGGTCCACGTTTTCTGCAGCGCGGCGGCGACCAGGCAGCCGACGCCGGCCGCAACGCCGAGGAACTGCAAGCCTAGCCCGAGCGCCGGGCCGCCCCAGCGAATCAAAACGGCCAGCACGCCGATGCCGAGGGCGTCGAGCTTGCCGATGTGCACGCGTTTGACGCTCATGGCTCAGCCGCAGCCGCAACCGCCGCGGGGGCCGGCGGTGGCTCCGTGGTGATCGTCGTCGTTGTTGTCGTTGTCGTCATTGTCGTTGTCGTTGTTGTCGTTATCGTCGTCATCCGCCGTCGCCGTGCAGTCGAGCTTGAACGCGATGTCGCGGCTGAATGGCGGCAACGACAAAGTTACCTCCCCGGGACCCTGCGCCAACGAACCGGAGACCGCGGCGCCCGTCCAGGAATTCACCGTCGAGTACGTGCAAGAGCCGCCGGACCAGTTCTTGGCGATCGTCACGCCCAGCCCGCTGACCGTCGGCGGGGCCGTCGCGCCGGCGTACCAATCGCTGCGCCGGTCCCACACCCAGCCCAGCACGCGGAAACCGGCGCCGGCGCGGGCGACCAGGCCGAGCGCCAGAAACGGCCAGCCGGGGGCGCTGCACGCGAACTCCGCCGTCTCGCGGAACGACGCCATGTCTTCGCCGGCGAGAAAGTCGGCCGCGGGCCGGTTGAGGTCCCACAGGTTGTTGGGGCCGACATAGGTGTCCCACCACCAGCTCATTGCGCCGCCGCCGTAACCGGACATCAGCGCCGTCCAGACCGCATTGTGGATATTGATCCCCAGCGGGTCGTCCTTATTGAAATCTCCCTCCGGGTCGATGCCGAATTCCGCCAGGATCACGGGCCGATCGGCATTGTGATAATTCGCCATCTGGAACCCGATCAGTTCCTCGCCCAGCACATATTGATGGCGGCTGTTGAAATCGAACGCGGTGAGGTCGAAATACGGGAAGACGATCGGCGAGGCGTAGCTCGTCGAGATCAAATGCGCGGCCGGGTCGAGTTCGCGCAGATCGGCGGCGGCGTTGCGCTCCCATTGGTCGGTGACCGACGCCTGCACGCCCAGAATGCCGTCGACCTCGTTGAACAACTCCCACGCCATGATGCTGCGGTAGGCTGCGTAACGCGCGACGATGTAGCGGTGCAGCTTGGCTTCGTACGCCAGCGCGTCGGCGTTGGTGAAGTAGTCGGCGCTGGTTGCGCACGGCCCGCCGTTAGCCGCGTTGTAGGGGTTGTCCGACCACGACGACCACTGTGCGCATTGGAATTGCGAGTGCTGGTGCAGGGCGACCTCGACGTACAAACCCTTTTGCGCGGCGTAGGCGAACAGCGCGTCGAGTTTCGTGCCGATTTGCTGGGCGTACCATCCGAGACCCTGGAAATAGCCGGTCGACTGATCCTTATTCCATTCGAGAATCGTCGCCTGCCCGAACGCGCTCATCCAGAGCCGCGTCCAATTGCCGCCGCCCGCGGCGAGCGAATCGTAATACGCCATGAGCGAATAGTCGCCGGAGTTGTCGTCGGTCCAGCAAACGTCGAAGCCGAGCGGGACATAATCGGCGCCGTCGTCGAACACGAAATACCGCGTATTTTCCGAATTGACGCGCACGAAGCCGTGGCTCGGCCCGGCGACGGCGGTGAATTCGATTTCTTCGGACGCCGCCTGCTCGCTGCCGGCCTGGGCCGTGAAGTGCACGGAATACGCCCCGACTGCGCGCGGCGCGAAGCGAAATTTCCACAGCCCGGGCCCGCTCGGCGTGAAGACCTCCGTGCCTTGGACGAGTGAACGCGAGTAGGGTTCGAACCAGAACACGTCGACCTCGCGGGTCGTCTGGTCGGGCAGCGTCACGACGGCCCGAACGTCGATTTGGTCCGTGTCGTACGGGTTGTCGAACGTCGCGTCCAGTTGCGCGTCGATCTCGTAGGGCTCGTAGGTCGGCGTCGGCGTTGCGCTTGGCGTAACGGACGTGAACTGCAACGCCTGCGCCGGCGCCGCCCAAAGCACAAGCAGTACGAACCAGCCGAGTCGTCTCGGGAGTTGACGAACGAAGCTCACCAACGATAAACCCTGTCTGCCCCGCGATTGCGCCGGGTTTGTTTTCGCACGAATGATAACCGACGAGACGGCGGCCGGTCCAGCGGCCGACGCCGCAAAGGGAATCCATTGGCGACCGACCCCAACAAATCGCCCAAGCCGCCCGCCGACGTTCGCCGGTTGTTCGACGAACTGGCGGGGCGTTACGAATTCGTCAATCGCCTGTTTGCGCTCGGCATTGACGCTTGGTGGCGTTGGCAGACGGCGCGGCGGCTGGCGCCGCGCGAGCCGGGGCCGCTGTTCGACGGCGCCACCGGCAGCGCGCAACTGGCGATTGCGCTGGCGCGTCGGCATCCGCAACGCGAGGTGGTCGGCCTCGATTTTTCGCCGGGCATGTTGGCGATCGGCCGGACGCAGGTCGCGCGGGCCGGGCTCGCGAGCCGCATCCGCCTTGTCGAAGGCGACCTGACCCGCCTGCCGCTCGCCGACGGCGCCTTCGCCGGCGCGACCGCCGCCTTCGGCGTGCGCAACGTCGCCGACCGTCGGCAGTGCCTGCGCGAACTGCGCCGCATCCTGCACCCCGGCGGCCGGCTGGCGCTGCTCGAATTTGCGCTGCCGACGCTGCCGCTCATCGCGCCGCTCTATCGCTGGTATTTCAGCACGGTCATGCCGTTCGTCGCCCGGCGCTTTCGCGTGGCGGACACCTACCGCTACCTCTTCGAATCGGTCGAGGCCTTCCCGCCGCCGAACGATTTTCTGCAAATGCTGCGCGAGGCGGGGTTCGCGAATTGCAGCGCGACGCCGATGACGCTGGGCACGGTCGTGCTCTACGTTGCCGAGTGAACAAGGAAAAAGAAAAAAGGAAGAATGGTGGGGCGACGACGGCCGGCAATTTGACCCGCGTTCATCTGCCTCGGCCGGTAACGATCACGCAGGGCCCGTGCGACTTATCAGACTTATGGGCACAGTCCCAGAACTCCCATAGATCCCAGGCCTCCCATGATTCCCACAGCTTCCCGCCAGACGAGGCGCGTCACGACGCCGACCGCGACTTTTTCCTTTTTCCTTGTTCCTTCTCTCAGTCTTCGTATTCGCGTTCGGGCAGGAAAACTTCACGCGGCCGGCTCGTGCCGTCGGCGGGCGCGATCAGGCCTTCGCGCTCCATGCGTTCGATGATGCGCGCCGAGCGGTTGTAGCCGATTTTCAGGCGGCGCTGCACGTAGCTGACCGAGGCCTTGCGGTCGCGGGCGACTACGTCGAGCGCCTGCTGATAAAGGTCTTCGTCGACGTCCTCGTCGCCGCCGTCGAGCGACAATTCGTCCGGGTGCGCGCTGTCGAGATCGGAGCCCGAGGGCGTGCGAATTTCCACATACTGCGGCGGCGTGTGCTTCTCTTTGAGGTAGTGGACGATGCTCTGCACTTCCTCGTCGGCGACGAACGGCGCGTGAAAGCGGGTGATCTTCGCCGTGCCGGGCGGCAGGAAAAGGGCGTCGCCCATGCCGAGCAAATTGTTTGCGCCGGTTTCGTCGAGAATCGTGCGGCTGTCGACCCGGCTGCGCACTTGAAACGAAATGCGGCTGGGGAAATTTGCCTTGATTACGCCGGTGATGACGTCGACGCTCGGCCGCTGCGTCGCCAGGATCAGATGAATGCCGGCGGCGCGGGCCATCTGCGCCAGGCGCGCGATCGATTCCTCGACCTCTTTCGCGGCGACCAACATCAAATCGGCGAGTTCGTCGATGAAGATGACCAGGTACGGCAGCTTCTCGAGCGGCGGATCGGCGTCTTCGTCGGTGAGTTTGCCTTTGTGCGGCGCCTTGGCGATGAGCTTGCCGACCTTGGCGTTGTAGCTGTCGATGTTGCGCACGTGCTGCTCGGCGAGGCGGCGGTAGCGGTCTTCCATCTCGGCCACGGCCCAGCGCAGCAGCAGCGCCGCCTTTTTCGGCTCGACGATCACCGGGTGCAGCATGTGCGGCGTGCCCGTGTACATGCTCAGTTCGAGTTGCTTCGGGTCGACCATCAACAGGCGCACGTCGTCCGGCGGGGCCTTGCACATCAACGAAACGATCAGGCAATTCATGAACACGCTTTTGCCGCTGCCGGTGGTGCCGGCGACCAGCAGGTGCGGCATGCGCGCCAGGTCCTGGATCATCGGCTGGCCGCTGCTGTCCTTGCCGAAGGCGACGCTCAGCGGCGATTTGGCCTCGTTGAATTCGCGGCTTTCCAGAATTTCGCGCAGGTAGACGATCTCGCGGCGCATGCTGGGCGCCTCGATGCCGACCGCGCCCTTGCCGGGGATCGGTGCGATGATGCGGATTTTTTCGGCTTGCAGCGCCATCGCCAGATCGTCTTCGAGATTGGCGATTTTCGAAATCTTGATGCCCGACGCCGGCTCGTACTCGAACATCGTGATCACCGGCCCGGGGTGAATCTCGACGACCTTGCCGCTGACCCCGAAGGTTTCGAGCTTGCTCTCCAGCGCCACCGACTGCGCCAGCAATGCCTCGCGGTCCATCTCCTTGTTGGCGACCGACGGCTTTTGCAGCAGGTCCATCGGCGGGGGCGCGTATTGGCCGCCGATCTGCGAAAAGGAAATCTGCCGCGCCGAAACCGTTTCGGCTTTCTTGTGAATGGTGACGTTCTCCGGCAGCTTGCTCGACGGCGCTGCCGTCGCCGGGCGCGGCGGGGCGAACGGCTCGGGTGGTTCGGCGGGCGGCGCGCCTTCGTCGAGGCGGGTCGAACGCACGGGCTCGTCGGTCGAGATCTTCCGCCGCGCTTCCCGCGACGCGGGTTGCAGCGGTTCGTCGATTCCGCGGCGAATGATCGGCGCGGGCCGCGGCTCGACCGGCGCATCCTTCTTGGCGAAACGCTCGCGCCGCCGCCGCGCTTCCCGGCGCGCGGCCCACCAGGCGCCGATCGCGCGGCCGAGTTGGGCCGTCTGGCGCGTCAGCCAGCGGGCGGCGCCCATCAGCGAGAAATCGATCGTCAGAATCAGCGCGATCGCCAGCAGGCCGGCCGCCGCCACCAGGCTGCCGACGCGGCCCAACGCCTCGCGCAGCATGCCGTCCAGCGCCAGGCCGAGGACGCCGCCGCCCCCTTTGCCGAGCAAGCGTGCGGCGAGCGCCGCCAGCGTCAGCACCACCAGCAGGCAGCCGGAAATCTGGCCGAGCGTCGCGTGAAAGCGCTGCCGGCGGTAGAGCAGCACGCCGACGGCGAAGATCGCCAGCGGCAGCGTGGCGCTGGCCGCGCCGCCGTATTGCAGCAGCAGGTCGGAGGTTTGCGAGCCGAACCAGCCGATGATGTTGCGGGGCTCGGCGTTCGGCATCACGACCGTGTTCATCGACGGGTCGCTGACGTAATGCGACACGAGCCCCAGGCCCATCAACGCGGCGAGGATGATCAACGTCACACCGGCGATTTCGCCGGCCTTGCCGAGCGATTCCGGGTCGGTGTTTCGGTCTTTGGCCACGTTGCGCATCCTGCAAACAGGTTCGGCGTTTTGTAGCATAGACGGCGCGGGATCGGAAGTCAGAAGTCAGGAGTCAGGAGTCAGAAGTCAGAAGTCAGAAGCCGGACGCTGGAAGTCAGAGTTGGGGCGGCGGCCGGAACGCAGCGCCGAGGCAGCTTATGGGAAAAGGGGAACCGGAGTTGGTGGGGTTACGGTCGCTTTCATGCGGGCTTGGTGCGAAGCCCGACTCGGCTGGCGCCAAATTCTGACTTCTGACTTCCGACTTCTGACTCCCCGCTCTCACACTTCCATTAGCACGGGAATCACAATCGGCCGGCGGCCGATGCGTTTCGAGAACAGCCGCCGCACGACGCGGGCCAACTCGTTGCGCGCCAATTCCGCGTCAAACGGCTTGGTCGCGGCGATGGTCTTCATCGTCACCAACACGAGCTGCTTGGCCTCTTCGAGCAATTCCGCGTACTCGGGTTCGTAGACCAGGCCCTTGCTTTTGAAGTACGGCCCGGACACCACGCCGCCGTCGCGGTGCGCCACGGCGCAGGTGATCGCGCCGTCTTCCGACATCAGCCGGCGGTCGGTCAGCACGATGTTGCCGACATCGCCGACGCCCAGGCCGTCGACGTACACGCGGCCGCACGGCGCGCGGCCGTTGAGCCGGGCGACGCCGCCGTGCAGGTACATCACGTCGCCGTCTTCCAAGACCAGAATGTTTTGTTCGGCGACGCCCATGCTCTTGGCGAGCTTGGCGTGCTGCACCAGGTGCCGGTATTCGCCGTGGATCGGCACAAAATGCTTCGGCTTGATCAACCGCAGCAGGACCTTCAACTCTTCCTGGTGGGCGTGGCCGCTGGTGTGGATTTTGCTGATGGTTTCGTAGATGACTTCGGCGCCGCGGCGGTACAATTCGTTGATGATGTTCGTCACGGCGCGTTCGTTGCCGGGGATGATCTTCGACGACAGAATCACCGTGTCGCCCGGTTCGATCTCGAGTTGCTTGTGGTTGTTGCCGGCGATGCGGTTGAGCACGCTCATCGGTTCGCCCTGGCTGCCGGTGCAGACAATCACCGCTTTGCGCCGGTCGACCGCATCGAGTTCGCTCAGCTCCATCAGTTGATCGTCGCGGATCTTCAGCGCGCCGAGGCTGCGGCCGATGCGGAAACTCTCGACGATGCTGCGGCCGTTGAGCGCGACGCGCCGGCCGAATCGCGCGGCAATGTCGAAAATCTGCTGCACGCGCTGCAGGTTGCTGGCGAACAGCGTCACAAAAATGCGGCTTTGGCAGTTGTGAAAGGCGTTTTCCAACTCCAGCGAAATGTCGCGTTCGCTGATCGTGTAACCCGTCCGCTCGATGTTGGTGGAATCGGACATCAGACAGGCCACGCCGCGTTCGCCGAGTTCCGCGAAACGCGTCAGGTCGGTCGTCTCGCCGTCGAACGGCGTGTGATCGATCTTGAAGTCGCCGGTGTGAATGATCACGCCCTGCGGCGTGTCGATGGCCAGCGCGAAGCCGCCGTGGATCGAATGGCTGACCTGGACGAACTCCACGTTGAACGGCCCGTATTGGCGCTTGTCGCCGTAGCTCACGGTTTCCAGGCTGGGCGGTGCGCCGTTGACGCGTTTTTCGAGCAGGTCGTTTTCGAGAAAGGCCAGGGTCATTCGCGAGCCGACGATCCGCGGCCGATGGCGGCGCAGCAGGTAGGGCACGGCGCCGATGTGGTCCTCGTGCGCATGGGTCAGCACCAGGGCCTCGATGTCTTCCGAGCGGCCGTCGAGGAACGAGAAATCGGGGATGACGACGTCGACGCCGAGCATGAAATCTTCGGGGAACATCAGGCCGCAGTCGATGATCAGCAGCCGGCCCTGGCACTCGAGCGCCATCATGTTCAGCCCGATTTCCCCGAGCCCGCCGAGGGGGATGATTTTCAAAGTGTTGGGGTCATTGAGCGGGGTCATGATCGATCAACTCCTCGACCGCGCGCCACGTCTGCGTCAACAAACGGTTGCGATCCTCGTACGTGGCGCCCGCCGTCGGGATGGGCTTGCCGATGCGGATCTCGATCGTTCCGGGCCGCGGGGCGAGATCCCCGATGCCGTGCAGCCGGGCCGAGCCGACGATCCCTATCGGAACGATAGGGATTTGCAGTTGCGCCGCAAGCACGAACGCGCCTTTCTTCCACTCCCCCATGCGTCCGTCCGCGGCCCGCCGTCCTCCCGGGAAAATGAAAATGTTTTTTCCTTCGCTGACTTTCTTCGCCAATGCGGCAAAGCTGTCTTTATGACTCATCTTCTTCTTGCGGTCGATATAGACGTGGTCGAGGCTGTAAAAGCAGAGCCCGAAGACCGGCGTCCAGATCAGCGTTTTCTTCGCGAGAAACCGCAACGGCGCGGGAAAGTCGTCGTACAACGCGAGCACATCCAGATAGCTCGCATGGTTGGAAACGCACAGGTAAGGGCCGCCCGTGCGGACATTCTCGGCGCCGAAAACGCGCACTTTGATGCCAAGGATCAACTTCCACAGGCCGGTCCACAGGCGGCCGATGGCGTTCACGCGGTTGCGGACCGGATCGAAGGGCGCAACGATCAGGATGGCCGTCCATAGAAATAATGACCAGATAAACGCGGCCACGATCGCGACCGCAAAGCGCACAACGCGCATCCAGGGGCCCTCCGCCCGCCATTTCCGCAATTTTTACCGCTTAATGAGGCGCAAGGTCAAACCTTATTGACGAAACGTCGGAAATTTCGCAATACTCACGCGGCAGTCGAGAAAATGAATCTTCTGGTTTGGAGGTATGCAATGGCTTCGCCCCGGGAAGCGCCGGATCTGATCGGGCACAGCAAGCCGATGCTGGAAGTCCAGCAGTTGATCGACCGCGTTGCGCCGTTCAAGTCGACGGTCTTGATCAGCGGCGAAAGCGGCACGGGCAAGGAGGTGATCGCCCGGGCGATCCACGTCAAGAGCCCCCGCGCCGCGGCGCCGTTCGTCGCCGTGAACTGCGGCGCTATTCCGGAAAATCTGATCGAAGCGGAATTGTTCGGGCACATCAAGGGCGCGTACACCGGCGCCGTGTCCGGCGGCGAAGGATATTTCGAGAAAGCGCAACGGGGCACGCTGCTGCTCGACGAAATCGGCGATTTGCCGCTTTCGCTGCAGGTGAAAATTCTGCGCGCCATTCAGGAAGAAGAGATCATGCGCGTCGGCGACCGCCGACCGATCAAGCTGGATATCCGGATCATCGCCGCGACCAACCGCGATCTCGAACAGGAAGTGCAGGACGGCCGATTCCGCGCCGACCTGTACTACCGGCTCAACGTCGTGCACATCAACGCGCCGGCGTTGCGCGACCGGATCGACGACCTGCCGCTGCTGGTCGCCCATTTCGTCAAGACGACCGGCGTGCGGATTGGCCGGGGCGCCGACGAGGTCTCGCAAGAAGCCCTCGGCATGATGCGCAATTACGAGTGGCCCGGCAACATTCGCGAACTGGAAAACGTCATCGAACAGACGATGTTGATGATGGGCGACGACAAGGTCATCCTCCCCGGCCACCTGCCGCTGTCGTTGGAAAAACGCGGCGCGGAAAAACGGCGGCGCTTGCGCGAAGAGGCTCTCGACCGCATGTTGTCTCTCGAAGAGTACGCACGCGAATTCGTGGTGCGTTTTCAGGAAAAGCATACCGAAAAGGAATTGGCCGCATATCTCGGCATCGCGCCCAAGACGCTCTGGGAGAAGCGGAAGAAATGGGGTCTGGCGCGAACGCGGCGGTAAGGCGATCGCGGTTTGCGGACAGCGACCCGATCCGCGCCGGTCGCGGCGGGGGCGGGACTTGTCGCCGGCCGGCGAAAGTCGGGGGAAATGCGGGATTAGGCTGATTTGAAACGGCAACGCAAAATTTTGATCACCTGCGCCGCGCAGAACGCGGCGCTGGCCGCCATTCGCAGCCTGCACGCCGCCGGCTGGCGCGTCGCGGCGTTGGCCGACGACGCGCGGGCAATGGGTCTGGCGAGCCGTGCGGCGGACGAAAAACTGCATCTGCCGCATCCGCCCGCGGACGAGCCCAAAGCGTACGCCGCCGCGGTGGTGGATTATCTGACGAGGTACCCGGCCGACGTGTTGTTGCCCGTCACCGACGCGGCGATCTTCGCCTTGCTGCCGGTGCGCGACAAAATCGAAGCGCTGACCGCCGTGCCCTGGCCGGCGACCGATTCGTTGCAGGCCGCCGCCGACAAAACCGCCACGTTCGCCCTGGCGCGGGAACTGGGCGTCGCGACGCCGCCGCTGGCGGTCGTCGAGCACGACGGCCCGTTGCCGGCCGACCTGGTGTTTCCGCTGGTCGTCAAGCCGCGCGCCAGCCTGGTCGCGGGCCGCAAGATTCCGGTGACGTACGCCGCCGACCGCGCGGAACTCGCCGCCGCCCTTGACGCCGTGCCGGCCGCGGCGTTCCCGGTGACGTTGCAACAGCGGATCGTCGGCCCCGGCGAAGGCTATTTCGGCGTCTGGCGGCGCGGCGCGCCGGTCGTCGAGTTCGCCCATCGCCGGCTGCGCGAGACGCCGCCGTCCGGCGGGGTCAGCACGCTGCGCGAAGCGATCCCGCTGCCCGACGACCTGCGCGACGCGGCGCGGCGTCTGCTGGCGCACTGGCATTGGCACGGCCCGGCGATGGTCGAGTTCAAACGCGACGCGGCGGGCCGGCCGTATTTGATGGAGGTCAACGGCCGGCTGTGGGGCAGCCTGCAATTGGCGATCGACGCCGGCGTCGACGTGCCGCTGGCCAGCGCCCTGGTCGCGCTCGACGAACCCGTGCCGCCGATGACCGTGCGTCCCAGCGTGCGCACCCGCTGGCTGCTGGGCGATCTCGACGCGCTGCTGGCGCGGCTGCGGAAAAGCGATCGCGCCCTGCGCCTGCCGCCCGGCGCGCCGGGCCGCGCGCGGCAATTCGCCGATTTTTGCCTGGATTTCATCCGGCCCGCGGTGCGGCCCGAGACCTTCCGCTGGAACGATCCGCGGCCGTTCTTCGCGGAATGCCGCGCCTGGCTGCGCAACCGCGGCGGCGGCATCGCCAAGCGGCTGGGGCGCGGCGGCGCCGTGAAAATGCTCGTGCACATGCACTCGACGATCAGCTACGACGGCGAACTCACCGTCGAGGACCTGGGCCTATTGATGCGGCGCAACAACGTCGCCGTCTGCTGCCTGACCGAGCATTCGCGGTTTCTGACCGAGCCCGATATGCAGCGGCTGATCGCGGAATGCGCCGCGCACAGCGACCGCCGCCTGCTGCTCGTGCCGGGCGTCGAATACGACGTGGCCGGCGGGCATCACGTGCTGGGGCTCGGCGTGGCGAAGCCCATGCCGTTCGACGATCCGGCGCGGGTGTGCAACGCCATTCGCGAGGCCGGCGGCCTGGCGGTTCTTGCGCATCCGGAGCCGGGCGAGCTGATAAACGATCCGGCGCTGGCGCAGGCGGTCGACGGCGTCGAGGTCTGGAACACGATGCACAACGGCAACTACCTGCCGAGCGCCGACGCCCTCGACCAACTGCGGCGCGCGCAGCGGAAGCGGCCGGACCTGTTCGCGCTGCACGGCATCGATTTTCATTTCGTCGACAATCTGCACAATTCGCATGTCGAACTGCGTGCGAACGGCGCGGAATTGACGTGGCCGAACATCGTCGCCGCGCTCCGGGCCGGCCGTTATCGTCTGACCAACGGCTGGATCGCGGTTAGTTCGCACGGCGCCGGCCCCGCGACGACCGCCTTGTACCGGCCGCTGCGCATGGCCCAGGAAATCGCCTCGAAGGTGAAACATACGATCCTCGGCCATCGCACGCCGGATTGCTGGGAGTTTCTCGCGTGCCGGCATGGCGACTGCTGCCCGGCGACGGTCGAGAAGGACGGCGGCGAGTTGTGCTGGCGCGTCGTCGGCACGTTCGCCGGCGTCGATCGGCGCGGCCCCTGCTGCAATTTCATTCCCAATTGCCGCGAGTGCGAGTTCTATCGGTGGCGCAACGCTGACGTTTACAAAAACCCGCCGCTGCGCGTGCTGCATCTGATCGAAACCGCCAACCCCGGCGGCGCCGAATTGATGATGGTCAACCTCGCGGCGAACCTTGACCGCAAGCGCTTCACGAGCCACGCCTGCCTGATCAAACCGGGCTGGCTCGAACAGAAACTGCGGGAGAACGGCATCCCCGTCACCGTCCTGCCATTGGCGCGAAAGATGGACTGGCGCTTCGTCTGGCGGCTGGCGCGGATGGCGCGCCGCCGCCGTTACGACGTGCTGCACAGCCACGAATTCACAATGAACGTATACGTCTTTCTCGCCGGCCTGCTGGCGCGCCGGCCGACGGTCGCGACGGTGCACGGCAACCTGGAGTACGTCCGCGGACGCTCGCGCCGGCGCTGGATCTATCAACTGTTGACCCGCCTCGCGGGGCCGATGATCGCCGTCAGCGGCGAGACCCAGCGGCTGCTGATCGAAGGTTTCGGCTTGCCGCCGCAGCATTTGCGCGTGATCCCCAACGGCGTCGAGTTGCCGGCGGCGGCGCCGACCCGCGAGACGATCCGCCAGTGGCGGCGCGAGATGGGCCTGCCCGAAGACGCGGCGCTCGTCGGCATGATCGGCCGGTTGCAGCCCGTCAAAGGCCCCGACCTGATTGTTGCGGCGATGCCCCGCCTGATCGCCCGCCGCCCCGACGTCCACCTGGCGCTCGCGGGACAGGGCGACATGCGGCCGGCGTTGGAGGAAACCGTCCGTCGGCTGGGCCTCGAAAAATCCGTGACGTTCCTCGGCTACCGCGAAGACGTGCGTGAACGGCTCGCCGCCTTCGACGTGATCGTCGCCCCGAGCCGCAACGAAGGCCTGTCGCTGACGGTCGTCGAGGCGATGGCCGCCGGCCGGCCGGTCGTCGCGACCCGCGTCGGCGGCACGCCCGAAGCCATCGACGACGGCATCGCCGGCCTGCTCGTGCCGCCGGAGGACCCGGCGGCGCTCGCCGATGCCTGTGCGCGGCTGCTGGACGAGCCGGAACTGGCCAGCCGCCTTGGCGCCGGCGCGCGGGCGCGCGTCGAAAGCCTGTTCAGTCGCGAGCGCATGGTCGACGAGTACCAGGAACTGTACGAGGAAAAGACGAGGCGGGCGTGATGGGCGCACGCGGGGTTCGGGATTCGGGATTCGGGATTCGGGGTTCGGCAATCCGCAATCCGAGATTTGGGCTTTGTCCATGACAGGGTTCTACGGGGCGCTGCTGGCCATCGGCGCGCTGGCATTCCTTTTCCCCTACGCGATTTATCCTTTTTTACTGCTGCTGCGGCCGCGGCGGTTCGCCGTGGGGCAAGCGCCGCCGCCGGCGGCGTGGCCGAGCGTGTCGGCGATCGTTGCGGTCTTCAACGGCGCCGGCCGCATCGGCGCCAAGATCGCCGAATTGCGACGGCTGGATTACCCCGGCCGCGTCGAGGTGATCGTCGCCGACGACGGCAGCGACGACGGCACGGCCGCCGCGGCCGAAGCCGCCGGGGCCGACCGCGTCGTGCGTCTGCCGGAACGCGGCGGCAAAAGCGCGGCGCAGAATGCCGGCGTGGCGGCGGCGGCTGGCGAGGTCTTGTTGTTCACCGACTTGGCGGTGATTGTGCAGCCCGACGCGTTGCGCCTGCTGATCGCGGAACTTTCGGCGCCCGGCGTCGGCTGCGTTACGGGCGTCGATCGTTCCGTCGCCGCCGGCCCGGCAGATCCGGCTCAGGGCGCCGGCTGGTACACGCGCTTCGAGACGGGCGTACGCTGGCGCGAGGCCGAGACCGGCACGCTGCTGGGCGTCAACGGCTGCTTGTTCGTGGTGCGCAAAGAACATCGCCCGCCGGTGCCCGGCGCTTGCGTGGACGATTTGTACGTGCCGCTCGCCGTCAATGATCGCGGCCTGCGGGTGACCGTCCATCCGGCGGCCGAGGCGATCGTGCCGCGCACCAAAAGCCTGCGTGAGGAATTCCGGCGCCGGGCGCGCACGTTTGCGGGCGGCTTGTTCACGTTGCACGCGGCCGGCCGCGATCTGCCGCGCGCGGTGCGGCGCTTGCGCGGGCGGCTGTGGGGGCACAAGCGGCTGCGGTGGCTGGGGCCGTGGCTGATTCTGCTCGCCCTTTACGGCAGCATGGGGCTGGCGCTACGCTGGCCGCCGGGTTGGATTTTCGTCATCGTCGAGGCGCTGGCGATGGGCGCCGCGCTGGCCGGCCTGGTCTGGACCGCAGGCGGCGGCCGGCCGCCGCGGCCGTTGCGGCTGCCGGCGTTCCTGCTGTTGTCGCAGGCGGCGCTGGCCTGGGCGTGGGTGCGTTTTGCGCTGGGCCGACCGTATGTTGTTTGGCGGCCGACCCGGCGGGAGCAGGCATGATCAAACTGCTGTTGGTTGGCGAGGGCGCGCGGTTCGCCGGCATCGAAGGGCATCTGCTGACCCTGTTGCAAACTTTTTCGCGCGATGACGTGCAGCCGCATCTTGCGCTGTTTCATCGCGGCCTGCTCGCCGAACGCGCGGAACGGCTCGGCGTGCCGGTGACGCTGATCGAACGCGCCTCGAAATACGATCGCGCCGCGCTGCGCCAGGCGCGCCGGCTGGTCGCCGACATCGGCGCCGACGTCGTGCACACGCACGGGTACTTGGCGAATGTCATGATGGCCGCCGCGCTGGAAGACCACACCCCGGCGCTGGTGACGACCGTGCACGGCGCGCGCGAGCCGTTCGGCGGCCTCGCCGGCCTCAAGATGAGCCTCAATCTTTATCTTGACCGGCGGGCGATGCGCCGCCGTTGCCGCCGCGTCATCATTGTCGCGTCGGCGCTGGCCGACGACCTGGTGCGCCACGGCGTTTCGCGCGACTGCCTGCGGCTGATCTACAACGGTCTGCCGCCGGCGCGTTCGGACCCGCGGCTGCGCATTGAAAGCCGCACCGCGTTGGAACTCGCGCCCGACGCGCCCGCGTTCGCCTTCGTCGGCCGCATCGAGCCGGTGAAAGACCCGCTGGCGTTCGTCGAATTCGCCCGCCTCGTGCACGACGTGATGCCCAACGCGGTCTTCTTGATCGCCGGCGAAGGGCCGCTGCTCGAGGCGATGCGCGAACGCGTGCTGCAAACGGGTCTCCTGCCGCGCTTCCGCTTCCTCGGTTTTCTCGACGACCTCGATCCGTTTTTCGCGGCCACCGACGCGCTGGTGCTCACCAGCCGCCACGAGGGCGTGCCGCTAACCGTGCTCGAGGCGATGCGCGCCGGCCGGCCGGTGATCGCGCCGACTGTCGGCGGCCTGCCCGAAGTCCTCGGCGGCATCGACGGCCTGCTGGCGCCGACGCGCGCCGTGCGCCAACTGGCGGCGCTGGCGACCCGGCTCCTGCGTCATCCAGTTCAGTTCCAACAATCCGGCGCGGCGGTGCGGGCGCGTTTCGAAGACAGATTCACCGCCGCGGAAATGACCCAACGCCTGCTCGCCGTCTATCGCGAAGCCCTCGAGGAATCTTCGTGACCGCGCTCGCCGTCGCGCTCTTCGTCGTCGCCGCGGCGCTGTTTCTCGTGGCGGCCCGCTACGCTTTTTTCGCCGCGCTCTCATTGCTGGCGCCGCCGGCCCCGCCGCCGTCGAGCGCGCCGGCGACGCGGCTTTGCGTGCTGATTCCGGCGCACGACGAAGCGGCCGGCATCCAGGCGACGGTCGCCGCGGCGCGGGCGCTGGATTACCCGGCCGAGTTGTTCCGCGTCGTGGCGCTGGCGGACAACTGCACCGACGACACCGCCCGGCTAGCCCGCGAAGCCGGCGCCGAGACAATCGAACGCGTCGATGCGGCGCAGCCCGGCAAAGGGCAGGCGATCGCCTGGGCCATCGCGAATCACCTAAGGCCCAACGAGGCGCTCGTCATCTGCGACGCCGACAGCCGGCCCGCGCCGGATTATCTCTCGTGGATGAATCGCGCGTTCGCCGCCGGCTACGGCGCGGCGCAGGGCTTCAACGCCGCCGCGAACCCGGACGAATCGAGCCTCGCCGCCCTGGCCGCGCTCACCAGCGGCATGAAGAACAACCTGCACTACACCGGAAAAACCGCCGCCGGGCTGCCCGCGCCGCTGATGAACGGCCTGACCATCGCCGCCGCGACGCTGGCGCGCTGCCCGTGGCAGTCGTTCTCGATCGTCGAAGATTTCGAAACGTACCTGCGGCTCGTCGACGCCGGCGTGCCGATTCGCTTTGTCCGCGAGGCGAAAATCTTCAGCCCGCGCGCCAGCCGCTTTTCCCACGCGACGACGCAGAAACAGCGCTGGAGCGGCGGCCAAAGCGCCCTGGCGCGGACGGTCGCCCGGCCGCTCGCGTGGCGCGCCCTGCGCGAACGCTCGGCGGCGAAGTTGAGCGCCGCGTTTGACGTGCTCCTGCCTAGCTACGCGGCCACGACCGGCTGGCTGACGATTGTCGCCGTGGCCGCCGCGCTGCTCCCGCCCGTTGCGCGCCCGGCGGCCGGCTTCGCCTGCGCCGGCTTATTGCTGATGGCGGCGCAATTCGGCGTCGGCCTCGCGCAACTGCGTTGGACGCCGCGCCTCGCCAAGGCGGTCGCGCTGGCGCCGTTCTACATCGTTTGGAAAATGATTCTGGCGGCGCGCGGCGCCTGGCGCGCGCCCGGCGAATGGCGCCGGGCGGAGCGAAGTTGAGAAGGAAGAAGCCAGAAGTCGGAAGATACTTTTGCAAAATTCTCTGACGGGGCTTTGCCGAGGCGCCGCCGCATCAACGCCGGTCCTCTCGCCGAAGTGAATTTTGCAAGAGCTTCTTCCGACTGCTATTTCTTCTTCTTCGCCGCCGTCAGATAGCGCTCCCAGCCGCGGTTGCCTTCGACGAAATTTTTCTTGACCGACGACACGACGAATTTTTCGATCGTCGGCGCGAATTGGCGCGCGAGAATCGTCGGGATGCCACGGATCTTTTTGGGGTCGATGGTGATTTCGCCGCCGAGCGTGATTTTAGTGTGCTTGCCTTCCGCGGTGAAAAAGTTCTTGCCGTGCACGTCGACCGCCTCGGTGAACATCGCGGGCTCGGTGCGCCACGTGACGCTGTATTCGGACGTGCGCCAAACTGCGATGTCCCTCCACGTGCGGCTCGATTGCGGCGCCAGCTTCTCCAGCGGCCCGGGCAACTGCACTTTGGCCTCCCAAATCGAGACCATGTGCACCTCGTCGCCCTGATCCTCGCGCGAGATCAGCGTGATTTTGTCGATGTTCTCCAGGAAGTTGGGCAATTCGGCCATCTTGTCGCGAAATGCCGCAAACACGTCTTTGAGCGGGAATTCGAGGATATCGCTGGTTTCAAATTTCATACGGGCGCGGCTCCTTCAAGTGAGTGAGGTTATTTTTCGATGAAACCGTAGTAGCGGGCGAGCCAATACGGCAGCAACCAATAGGTTCCGGCTTCTTCGACGAGTCCCGCGGCGCCGGCGTCCAGCACGTAGGGGTCGTCGCTCCATTTCGCAATCGCGCGCTGGCCCGCCGGCAGCGGCGGCAGGCTCGTGTCGGACAGCGCCTGGCCCTCCAGGTTCGGAATCGGGTTGACCTGGATGTCGGCGCGCTGGCTGTTGGTCATCGTCCACTCGACGAGGTCGAGCGGGATTTGTTGCAGCGTTCGCGCGGCGGCGGGCAGCCCGAAGTCCTGCCGCGCCCCGGTGAGCGCGCCGTAAATCGCGTTGAACAAGCTGCTGCCTTGAACGCTGTCGAAGGACCACGTGCGGGCCAGGCTGGCCAGGTATGTCGTGCGCAACGCGGTGCCGGTTTCGTACAGGAGCAGCGGATAATAATCGAGATAGAACAACTGGTCGACGAAGGTGTTCGCCAGCAGCGGCAGCAGGTTGTAGGCCACCACCACCACGAAATCGTCGAGGGCGTTGTCCGCGATCAAACTGTTGTACGCCGTCTCGTACGCCGCATCGCCGGTGAGATGCCGGGCCACCTGGAGATACATCAAAATCCCCAGGCCGTTGGGGCCGAGCACGGACAACCGCTCCGCTTTTTCGACCCACGTCGACGCGCTGGCCCACTGCCACAACACCGCCGGGTTCCACACGCCCGTGCTCGTCGGCTCGCCGTCCCAATCGATCAGGTAATAATTGTTGTTCAGGATATAGTCCATCACCTGTTTCACGACCGCCGCGACCTGCGGCTTGTGGACGCTGTCCGCCGCCAGATCGTAGTACACCGAGTACGCGAAAAAGTGCCCGGTGATCTCGTCGGAGCCTTCGTTGCTCAACCAGTCGAAACCGAGCGTCGGGTTGGCCTGCCACTGGCAAAACGGCGCGCACGTCGGATCGGCGCTCTTGCTGTACAGCGGCGCGACGCTGCGCGCCGGCAGGCCGGGAATGCCGCTCACGCGCGTCAGGAACGAGAGCGCTTCGAACTCGGCGTCGGCCATCTGGCGAATCGCCGGGTCGCCCGTCGCGGCGTACTGGAAACTCAGCGCGGCCAGATACATGCCGGTGAACAGGCCGTCGTTGTTCGAACTTTCGAGGCTGAAGGTGGACAAGTCGCCCGGCAGATCCAGGTTGCACGCCGCCACGAGGCCGTCACGGTTGTGGCGCGCGCTGTTGATGTTTTGATAGACCTGCGCTTTGGCCGCCAAGGTCTGCTGCTGAAATTGCATCAGCGACATGCCGTTTTGCGTTGCTGTCAGCATCTGGTTCTCGCCGACCGGCGCCAGGTCGGTCGTCGCGACGTTCGGGAGCCACCGCCTCCCGGCGTAGTAGTTCCACGTGGAGTCGGAGTCGTCGTACTGCGCCAAGCCGAAGGTCGTACCGACCCACAAGCCTTGCATCGGGCCGGCGCCGACGTACGCCAGGCGAACGACGTCGAGATACGGCAGACCCTGCGCGCCGGTGCAGCCGACCATGTCGCCGTCCGGGTCGAGGCGATTGAGCCCGCCGGGGCCGCCGATCCACAACCGCCCTTGCGTGTCGAACGCCACCGCCTGCACCACATCGCTCAGCAAATATTGCGCGCTCGTCCATTGACCTACGGGCTTGCCGTCGACGAGTTGGCGCAAGCCGCCGTCCGTCGCCGTCCAGACCGCGCCCTTGGCGTCGACCGCCAGGTCGTAAACGTACGCGCCGCGCAGGTCCGCCTGCTCGGTGAAACTGCCGTTGACGCCGATCAGCAGGCCGTCTTCGAGACCCACATACAGTTGCCCGTTCGTCTCGGCCAGCGCGCGCACGCGGCCGGTCCGCGGCAGCGGTTGCGTGGTCGGCGAGTCGCCGCGGAAGACGAGGACGGCGTTGTCGGTTCCCGCGTACAAGACGCCGTTGGCGGCGAGCAGGCGATACAGCGGACCCCCGTCGTAGATCTGCGTCCATTGCCCGCCGGCGAAAGCGAACAGGCCCGTATTCGCGCCGGCGTAGGCCTGGCCGGCCGAAACCGCGACCGCAAGCAGCGGGAACGGCGGTTGCGGCGTGCCCGTGATGAAGCCTTCGACGTCGGCGCGAAGGTACTCGGTGCGGCTTGCCTGCGAAAATGGGGTGTCCGGCAACGTGCTCACGAAAGACGGCCCGGAGCGTCCCCGGGCGGCGTGGCGCGGCGCGCACGCCAACGCGCAGCAAAGCAGCAGCGCAACGATCCACGAAATCTGTGGGCGGGCGCGGCGACCCGCCCCTGCACGTCCGCTCCGTCGCATCGCGAACCTCCGCGCGTCAAACGAACGCCGCGCGCGTCTCACTGGGTCAACATCTCCGGCAGTTCCAGAATCTTCACCAACACCAATCCGCGTTCCGTGCACAGCAGCGCCGCGGCGGTCGGCCGGTGATAATCAAGGTTCGAGATGCCCGGACCGATCGGCGCCCGCGCGACGCGTTTGCCCCGCGTCGGGTCGTAGATGTTCAAATAGCCGTTGTGCGGGTTGGCCGCCAACAACAAATTACGCTCGCCGTCGTAGGCCAGCAAGTCGTCGCCTGGTTCGCCGACCATCCCGCCCACAGACCGCAACGTGTCGAGCGCGCGCCCTTCGATCACGCCCAGGCGCGGCCGGGCCACGAACAGGAAATTCCGTTTCGCGTCGATCGCCATGCCGCCGATGCCCGGTCCGATCGTTTCCAGGCGGCGCGGCGAGGCGTCGGCCGCGCGGATCATCAGCAGGCGTTTCCCGGCGGACAGCCACCGGTCGCCTTCCGCCGCGTAGATCACCCCGCGCGTCAGCGTGGCCGTCAGCGAGCCCACACGCGGGAACGGCAGCCGCAGGTCGTGGCACATCTCCTCGGCCGGCTTGGTCGCGCCGAAATCCGCCTCGAACGCCGCGCACAAACGGGCGTTGGCGCGCGGGCCCTCGCCCGCGGCCATGATGAAGCGATCGCCGTTCAGCAGGGCCAGCGTCGTAAACGGCAACCCGCCCCGATACGCGCCCTTGTGTTTCAGGTCGCCCGCGAAATAATCCTGCAGGCCGAGCGGCGCCGCCGGATCGAACGCGGCGGTCACCGATTGGCGCAACGGATCGATCGACAGCAGCCGGATCGGCGGCGTCGCGTCCGCCGGCGCGTCTTTGACCTCGCCCGTGGCCACGCGCACGATTTGCAAGCGGCCGCGCGTCGTCGCCACGGTCGCCACATCGCCGGCGTAGTTGAAAAACGCCTCGCGGAAGTGGTTGCGGCCCGCGGCAACGGTGCGAATCGCCGCCACGTCCCGCGCTCGGCGGCCGGCCTCCACCGCCGGCGGCACGAAGAAATCCGCGGTGACGAACAACAGCGCCAGCAACGCCGCGAATCGCCAAAAGACCCGCTGCCCGCCGCCGCGCGCGACCGCGTCCAGCCCCGCCGCCGCGTGGCTCAGCGCCACGAACCCGGCGAAAAACGGCAGACTGAGTTCGAAGCCGCGGCTCGCCCACAGGCCGATGAGCGCGCCGCCGACCGCCAGATCGGCGACCGCCAGACTGATCCACTTCGCCCAGCGCACGCCCGACGGCCGCGGCGCCTGCCGCAGCGCCGGCCACGCCAGCAGCAGCCAGAGCAGCACGATGTTCACCGACGGCGCCTGCCGGCGCACGGTTTCCGCGTCGGCGATCCGCGCCGCCAGCGACGGCAGCAGGGCTGCGATCGCGAGCAGCGCGACGATCTGCCAGCCGCGGTCGCGTTTCGTCGCGTCATCGGTTCGGCGCCAGGCGCGCGCCAACGACGCGGCCGACCAGAGCGCCGCGGCGCCGAAGACGACGCTGCCGGCCAGCGCGACCCCGGGCAGGATCGCGGGCAGCGAGGCCAGGTCGTCCCAGATATCCGGCGGCACGTACGCAAAAAGCGACACGGTCGGCTACCCCGTCTTTCGTTTCCTGCCGTTTTTTACCGCGGGCAACATTTTTTTCAAGTACTGGCCGGTGAAACTGTTCTCGGTGGCCGCGATCTCCTCGGGCGCGCCGGCGGCGATCACCCGCCCGCCGAGATCGCCGCCTTCCGGACCCAGGTCGATGACGTAATCCACGGTCTTGATCACGTCCAGGTTGTGCTCGATGACGATCACCGTGTTTCCGGCGTCGACCAGCCGGTTGAGCACGGCCAGCAGTTTGGCGATGTCGTCGAAATGCAGGCCCGTGGTCGGCTCGTCGAGAATGTACAGCGTCCGGCCCGTCGCGCGCTTCGACAATTCGCGCGCCAGCTTGATGCGCTGCGCCTCGCCGCCCGAAAGCTTCGTCGCTTGCAGGCCGAGCGGCAGGTAGTCGAGGCCGACCTCCTGCAGCAGCCGCAGTTTTTCGAGAATGGCTGGGAAACTGGCGAGGAACTCGGCCGCCTGGTCGACCGTCATGTCCAGCACGTCGGCGATCGACTTGTTCTTGTACTTGATCTCCAGCGTGTCGCGGTTGTATCGCCGCCCGTGGCATTGATCGCAGACGACGAACACGTCGGGCAGAAAGTGCATCTCGACCTTGATCAGGCCGTCGCCCTCGCAGGCCTCGCACCGCCCGCCCTTGACGTTGAACGAAAACCGGCCCGGTTGATAGCCGCGCACGCGCGACTCCGGCAGCTCGGCGAACAGGTCGCGGATCGGCGTGAACAGTCCCGTGTACGTGGCCGGATTCGAGCGCGGCGTGCGGCCGATCGGGCTCTGGTCGATGTCGATCACCTTGTCGAGGAAGTGCAGGCCGTGGATCTCGCGATGCGCGCCGGCGCGTTCCTTGCTCTGGTGCAGCCTCTGCATCAGCGCCTTGTACAACGTGTCGAGAATCAGCGTGCTCTTGCCCGATCCGGAGACGCCCGTGACGCCGGTGAACAGGCCCACCGGGAAGCGCACGTCGATCGCCTGCAGGTTGTTTTCGGCCGCGCCCTTGATTTCGATCCATTTGTTCGTGGGGCGGCGGCGCGTCGCCGGCATCGGGATTTCGAGTTTTCCCGAAAGATATTTGCCCGTCAGGCTCTGCGGCGACGCGAGGATCTCGGCCGGCGTGCCTTGGGCGACGACGCGCCCGCCGTTGACGCCGGCCCCGGGCCCCAGGTCGAGCACGTAGTCGGCGTTGAGAATCGTCTCGCGATCGTGCTCGACGACGATCACCGTGTTGCCCAGGTCGCGCAGCCGGCACAGCATCCGCAAGAGGCGCCCGTTGTCGCGCTGGTGCAGGCCGATCGAGGGCTCGTCGAGGATGTACAGCACGCCGACCAGGCTCGAACCGACCTGCGTCGCCAGCCGAATGCGCTGGCTCTCGCCGCCCGAAAGCGTCGTGCCGCTGCGGCTGAGCGACAGATAATCCAGACCCACGGCTTGCAGGAACCCGAGGCGGTCGTTGATTTCCTTGAGCAGGCGCCGCGCGATTTCGGCCCGGCGGCGATCGAGCGTCAGTTCGCGGAAGAACGGCACGGCCTCGCGCACCGACATCGCCGTCGCGTCGGCGATGCTCTTGCCGCCGATGCGCACGCACAACGCCTCGGGCCGCAACCGCGCGCCCTCGCACGCCGGACACGGGCGCACGCCCATGAACCGCTGCATCTCCTCGCGAACCGCCTCGCTTTGCGTTTCCTGAAAGCGCCGCCGCAGATTGCCGATCACGCCCTCGAACGATTTGGTGTACTCGTACCGCCGGTCGCCCTGGTCGTAGTAAAAGTTGATTTCGTCGTCGCCGCTGCCCCAGAGCAGCGCCTTGCGCACGCGCTCCGGCAGGTCGCGCCATGCGGTGTAGATCGAAAAATTGTAATAGGTCGCCAGGCTTTCGAGCATCTGCGAAAAGAACACCGAGTGCCGGTTCTCCCACGGCAGAATCGCGCCCTCCCGGATCGAAAGATTCGGGTTCGGCACGACCATCTCCGGGTCGAATTCCATCTTGTAGCCGAGGCCGTCGCAGCTCGGGCAGGCCCCGGCGGGATTGTTGAAGCTGAACAGCCGCGGCTCCAGTTCCGGCAGGCTGAAGCCGCAATCGATGCAGGCGAACCGCTCGGAGTACATCGTCGTTTTGCCCGTGCCGGCGTTCTCGATGTGAACGACGCCCTCGGCCAACTTGAGCGCCATTTCGATCGAGTCGGTCAGCCGCCGGCCGATGCCTTCCTTGAGCACGAGCCGGTCGATAAATAAGTCGATGTCGTGTTTCTTGTTCTTGTCGAGCGTGATTTCGTCTTCGAGCTGATAGGTCTTGCCGTCGATCTTGACGCGCGCGTAGCCTTCCTGCCGGTAGCGGTCGAGCTCTTTGCGATATTCGCCCTTGCGGCCGCGGATCACCGGCGCCAGCACGTGGATCCTCAGGCCGTCGCCCATCGCCGTGATCTGATCCACGATCTGCTGCACCGTTTGCGCCGCGATCGGCTTGGCGCAATTCGGGCAGAGCACCTCGCCGGCCCGCGCGTAGAGCACGCGCAGGTAATCGTAAATCTCAGTGATCGTGCCGACGGTCGACCGCGGATTCCGCGACGTGGTTTTCTGCTCGATGCTGATCGCCGGCGACAGTCCCTCGATGCTGTCGACGTCGGGCTTGCCGAGTTGTTCGAGGAATTGCCGCGCGTACGACGACAGGCTTTCGACATACCGCCGCTGGCCCTCGGCGTAGATCGTGTCGAAGGCGAGCGAACTCTTGCCCGAACCGGAAATGCCGGTGATGACCACCAGGCGATCGCGCGGAATCGTGACGTTGATGTTCGCCAGATTGTGCTCGCGCGCGCCTTTAACAATGATGTTGTTGCCGCCCATGTCCTACTCGAAACTCCTCGGTATTCCCATCGAATGTGTCGCTATTCCAGCAAATCCACGACGATCGGCGCGTCCCCCACGATTACGCGGCTTCGCCCCTTGATTCGTCATTCCCGCGAAGGCGGGAATCCAGGCCTGTAAGAGCGCCCTTCCGGGCGCGATCGAAAAAACCGCGCCTGTGATGACGATGTTCTTGCCGCCCATCTTCTACTCGAAACTCCCAATTCGCTCGGCGAACTCGATCGCCGCCGCGATCGCCGCCGCCGCGCTGCCCGCGTCGGCGCGGCCCTGCCAGGCGATGTCGCGCGCCGTGCCGTGGTCCGGCGAGGTGCGCACGATCGGCAGGCCCAGCGTCGCGTTCACGCCGCAGTCGAAGTGCAGCAGCTTCAGCGGAATCAACGCCTGGTCGTGCGTCGGGCAGACGACCGCGTCGTACCGCCGCCGCTGCGCGAACGCGCCGTCCGCCGCCAGCGGACCTTCCACGTTAATGCCTTCCGCCCGCGCCGTCGCCGCCGCGGGGGCCAGAATGCGAATTTCCTCGTCGCCGAAGAGTCCGCCTTCGCCCGCGTGCGGGTTGAGCCCGCACAGCGCCACGCGCGGCTCGGCGATGCCGAAGAGCCGCGTCAGATCGCGCGCCACGATGCGCAGCGCGGCGAGCGTCGCGTCCACGCTGAGCCGCGCCGGCACGTCGCGCAGCGCGACGTGCGTCGTCAGCGGCGCGACGCGCAACTCCGGCCCGAACAGCAGCATGACCGGCGTCGCTGCGCCGCAAAGGTCGGCGATGAATTCCGTGTGGCCCGGATACGGTTTTCCGGCGGCGTGCAGCGCCCGCTTGTCGATCGGCATCGTGACGACCGCCGCTGCGCGCCCCGCCAGGCAGGCCCGCACCGCCGTCTCGATCGCGCCGGCCAGCACCAGACCGCGCTCGCGCAACCGCTCGTCGCGCCGATCCGCCGGGTCGGCGCCGAGATCGTAGCGCTGGGCCGCGTCGTCCGCTGCGTCGTCGTGCTCGGCCGCGTTCTCCCAGATCGGCCACTGGTTGTCGACCCCGACAACCTCCGCCGCCCGCCGCCACACCTCGGCCGGCCCGACCATCACGACCGCCCGCCCTTTAGCCGCGCCTTGCCCGAGCGCCTTCAGCGCCGCCTCCGCCCCAATGCCCGCCGGGTCGCCGATTGTAATCAAGAGTGGCTTCATCGCCCGCCCTTTTTGACGCACTGCGTAAACACAAACGACTTATTTTACCAGAGGAAAGAGGTTCTGGCCAGCATTTCGCAGCACCGGCCGGGTTCCGCTGAAAAACACTCGGCCGCTTCCCAGCGATGGATCCCCGGTTCATTCACCTGCGCTCGGTTTTCGGGCTGCTCGTGATGTACGGAAAGCGGCGGCGGCCTGTCTCGCGGGACGCCCACAGCCCCCGGCCACTCGAAACGTCGCCTTATTTCAAACTCCGGCAGCCCGACGCGTAAGCCCCGCGCCCCTCGCATGGCTGACTCACGTACTACGCCACGATTATGATTCCAGCTCTCTGCTGTTGAATGGACGGTCACTAAAATAAGGGACTTCGCAAAAACGGGCTCCGAAATTGCCCGTTTTCGCGAATCGTCAAAACACGACTGGGGCTCCTTCGACGGTTGCCGTTGTGGTCGGCCCCGAAATGTCCTCGGAATTCCGGCCGACTACAGATGCGTAGCCCCGACGCTTTGTACGCAACGAACTATAAGAGCATCCCCGGCCTGATGGGTCGCCTCAAGCGCTGCTGTGTTAAAATTAACTGCGGTATAGTAATCGTCTATGCATTGACAAGTCCCGCCGTTTTGCGCACATTCTCTGGTCGCAGACCAATAAGACCCGATTACTCCGGCAACCGCCGGGATATCTGAAGACCAATACGCGCCGCCTTGGCCTGGGCCTTGCATATTTTGGCAGCCGCCGCAATTTGCGCATGCGTTGGGGTTATTATAACAATAAGGCACAGCCGGTTGGCAGTCAGTGTAATTGTCGGTAAATCCACACGCGCCTCCGGTTTCCATACTCGGGCAGCCCCGAATGAAACTGCGCAAATCGTCGATTGTGGGCAACGTCCAACCAGTTAATCCCCCCCATGTCAGGTTTTGACAATAAGTTTCCGCTGCGGATGCGTTAAAGTACTGGCTCCCTACGTCCGCGCCATTTTGCCAGAGCAGGCCGGTCGTTGGATCGAACCAGATCTCGGCCGTGTCATTATCATCGTTGTCGTCATCGTTATCGTCGTCGTCGGATCCCTGGCGCACGCAACGAACATGTGCGCCCAACACGCTTTCCTCGTCGATTTGGAGGAAAATCTGCGCCGTGTCGAAATCGACGTACCAAGCGTAGTAAGGCCAATCGGCGTCCTCGGTCGAGGTCCAATATCCATTCCCCCAACCACTTACGTTCGCCGACCAGTAGAGGCCTTGCAGCCCGGGGCCGTCAAACGCCGTGCATCCTTCGCATGCCGACGTCAGGCAGTTCTTTCCACTGGCGCAACTGTCGGTCGCCGGACACGCCCCTCCTGTTTGTGTACCAACGCAGCCGCGAATCAAACTGCGTAACTCAGTTAGGGATGGCGTGTGCCAATCGGAATAAGTGGCCCATACAAGATCTTGACAATAGGTCAAAGCGTCCAGCCAATAGACAGAGGACGCCCCGACATTCGGCCCATTCTGCCACATCAGGCCCGTCGTCACGTCGCTCCAGGTGTCTTCGTCGTCGTTGTCGTTATCGTTGTTGTCGTCGTTGTCGTCGTTGTCATCGTCATCGTTATCGTCATTGTCGTCGTCGTCATCCGTGCAAGGATTCGGGACGCAAGTGGTGTCCGCGCCCATCCAGTTGCCGCTGCAATCGCCGTACGGCTTCACGGAGCAACTTGCCTCCTGGCAACAAGCGCCGAGCGCCGTGTCGTCGTCATCGTCATCGTCGTTGTCGTCGTCATTGTCGTCATCATCGTCGTCATCGGTTGGCGATGTGTCGTCATCGGTGGGGGACGCATCGTTGTCGTCGTCGGACATGTCGTTGTCGTCGTCAAGAGGGTTCTTTCCGCTCGAGGAGGAATTGCTGGAGGCGCACGCGGCAATCAAAGTCGTACCCAGGAGCAACGCCAAAACCAGGAACAACCAAGTCGCCTTATTCATCGATAAACCCTCCTGTGTGAACGTGATTGAATACAAACGCGCAGCACGAAACAGCGCGCGTCGCAGCAACCGAAAACAGGATTTCACGATCGACTTTCATTTACGCACGCAACGCACGTACTCGCTGCTGCTGGCGGGGCCGGAGCCGACGGAGGCGCTGCCCGGGTCGTAGGCCCAGGCGTCGCCGCTTTCGTCCCCGACCGACGTGGACGACCAATACCAGGAATCAATGCAATCGCCGCTAAGCTGCGACGGCCAATAACAGCCGCTCGCCGGGCCGCCGCCGTTGGCGCAGCCGTTGCACGCCGTGTTGTCGCAAGATGAATCCGAACATTCATCGGTTACGTTGCAAGATCCGCCAGTTTCCGTCGCCGCGCAGCCGCGGATCAACGTGCGAAGCGCGTTAATGTCCGGCAGCGTCCAGCCGCTGTAACCCCCGAGGCTCAGATTGGCGCAATAGGATTCGGCGCTGGCCTGATCCAACATGTTGTCGGTCGAAGACGATGCCTGCCACATGTAGCCGGTCGTCGTGTCGGTCCAGACGCCCGAGGAATCGTCGTCGTCGTCCACGCAAGGATTCGGCGAGCAAGTCGTGCCCTGACCTTCCCACGTGCCCCCGCACCCGGCGCCGGACGTCACCGAGCAAGAGTTTCCTACGCAACATGCGCCGAGCGGCGGCGTCGAGTCGTCGTCATCGTCGTCTGTACAGGGGTTTGGCGAACAAGTCGTGCTTGCGCCCTTCCAGGAGCCGGCGCAATTTTCGGCGGCCAACACCGAACAAGACGTCCCGTTGCAACACGCGCCTAACGGCGGCGTCGTGTCGTCATCATCGTTGTCGTCATCGTCCGCGCAAGGATTTGGCACACAAATCGTGTCCTGGCCCTTCCAGGAACCCGCGCAATTTCCGGCGGCCAACACCGAACATGACGTTCCATTGCAACACGCGCCTAACGGCGGCGTCGTATCGTCGTCATCGTTGTCGTCATCGTCCGCGCAAGGATTTGGCACGCAAATCGTGCCCTGGCCCATCCAGGAGCCGGTGCAACTTTTGTCGGACAACACCGAACAAGATGTCCCATTGCAACACGCGCCTAATTGCGGAGTCGTATCGTCGTCATCGTCGTCGTCATCGTCAGCGCAAGGGTTCGGCACGCAAATCGTGCCCTGGCCCATCCACGAGCCCTGGCAATTTGCGCCGGACGTCACCGCGCAGGACATTCCCTGGCAACAGGCGCCGAGGGGCGGCGTCGCGTCGTCATCGTCGGCGTTGTCGTTGTCGTTGTCATCGTCGTTGTCGTCATCATCGTCGGTCGCGTCGTCATCGTCGTCGGCGCAGCTTCCGGAGGCGAGGCTCACCGAGGTGTCCCACACCGTCGTTTCGAAATTCGCGAGGTCTTCGCCCAGAACGCTCACCTTCGCCCCTGCGACCGCTTGGACCCCCGCCGTCACGGCGTAACTGCAAGACGGCGGCGCAAGCGAGGCCGTTGCCGAAATTTGACCGGCCGGCCCAATGTTGATGTATGGACCAGCCACATCGTACAAATTGAACGCCAGCGAAAGGGAGACGTTTTCCCCGACGGTCGCGGTGGCCTGGTCTTGAAACGTCGGCCCCAAAGGGCCGTACTCGAAGTTGGCCTGGGCGATCGGCGATATTGCGCTGTTTTGGTAAGAGAAACCCATCGTCAAATTCGCCGACGCCGAGAAGCCGCCGTCCAATTCGATTTCCGCATCGGCGCCAAACGAAGCGGTCACCGTCAGCGACACGTCCGGAACAATGACGATCGGCACCGGGCCGGCCATAATGACGAGCGGCGGAATTTCAAACGGTATCGGGATATCCATCTCTTCGTTGCCGGAAGCGATCTCCCCGCCGAGCGTCACGGACAGGTCGATCCCCGCCGTAAATGCCGCGTCCACCGTCAAAGTCATCGAGATCAGTTGATACCAGGAAATATCGATGGCGAAGGTGATCGTTGGCGTAAAGCTGAACTCGCTGCCGGCGCCCGTCTCGATATCGACCGGGACGCCGTCGATGTTGCCGTCGAAAATTTCGTTCCCGCTGAGATCGACATACAGCCACGTGTCTTTTTTCGCGCCCGCTAACGGAATAACCAATTTCAAGTTCGCGTATTCGAACACGTCTTCCAGCGTGGCCTGTCTCGTGTCGATGACGATCTGGTTGCCGGTCTGTTGGACATCGGCGACTTTCCGCAGAAAGCCGTTCTTGTAGCCCGACACCAAGACATTGCCAAGTTGCAGGTCGAGCAAATTGCCGTTTCCGGCCAGAGGGAACGTAATACTGGTCGCTGTCACGGTCGCTTGCGCAGCTTGACTGTCGGGGATGATTACGACTTGTTTGGACAAGATCACACTGCCAGGCGATGCGTCGTCGTCGGCCGGCGACGCATCGTCGTCATCGTCGGCCGGGGACACATCGTCGTCATCGTCGGCGGGCGACGAATCGTCATCGGTGGAGTGGCTGCTCTTGCCGCTGCTGCTGGAACTCCCGCATGACGCGGCGACACCGAGCACCAAACCGAGCAGAAGCACCAAAGCCAGAAGAACGAAAATCCTTTTCATTTGTGCCCACCTTTCAAAGAAGTCTGGCCGCTACACGATCACTCGTCGCCAAACGAGAAACCTCTCCTGTTGCAGCGCAATAATTTGTGGAAAATTCTAAGGTGTGGCGCTTCTTGGCCATGATTCTAAGCCAGTGCGCGGGGGTCGCGTCAAGCCCTATTTTCGCTTGCGTGGCGCCAAATACGCCGCATTCACCGTCCACGCCGCAACGTAAGCGGATTGCGAGGTTCAATGCGTAGCCCTTTTTCGTCTGATTCCTCCCGGCGGCTTGAGGCGCGTGTTGACCAATTCCTTTCAACGTCGATTCTAACGGTCAGCCGCCGGCCGCACACAGCGGGCGAGCCAGGTGTTGGGCAGCGGCGTGATGGAAAAGCCGCCGAAAACGAATGTGGCTATCCACGCGTTGCCGGGGTCGTCCGTTACTGATTCGGTCGTCCAATATTGACTAAAAGGAAGCCCACCGCTAGAAATTTCCGGCGGCCAGTAAAAGCCACCCGGCCCGGGGCCGCCCAGCCTCGCGCATTCCTGGCAACCGCTCGCACAAGAATCACTGAGGCAGCCGTCCGTCAGGCCGCAGGCCCCGCCCGTCTCGTTGGCCGGGCAGCCGCGGATCAGGCTGCGCATCTGATCCATATCCGGCAACTGCCAGCCGGTGAAGCCGGCCCAGGTCAGGTTCGCGCAGTAGGTCCCCGCGTCGGCCGGCTGATCATAAAAATTTGTCCCGACCATCGGGCCGTTTTGCCACATGTAACCGCTCGTCGGATCGATCCAGACGGTTTCCCCTGTCGTGTCGTCGTCGTCGTCATCGTCGTCAAGCGTTCCCCGGACACAACGCGCAGTGCCGTTGGGGGCGCTGACGCCGTTGTCGAGAACCCAGCCGCAGGAAAAAGCGACGCACCATGCGAAGGCGCCGTTGTCCGCGACCGCCGAGGATGACCAATAATTCCAACCGTCGTCTCCTGAGATTTCCGGCGGCCAGAATGCGCCGCCCGGTCCGGGACCGCTGCTGTTGCAACCACCGCACATGTAGTTTTCGCAACTGGAATCCAGGCACGAATCGGTCACGCCGCAGCCGCCGCCCGCCATCGTCTCGGCGCACCCCCGGATCAAACTGCGAAGCTCGCCGATATTCGGCAGCCGCCAGCCGCTGTAGCCGGCCCAAGTCAGGCCCGCGCAGTAACTCGTCGCATCCGCCCAAGCAAAATGCGTTGACCCGACCGTCGCGCCGTTTTGCCAAATCAGACCCGAAATCGGATCGATCCACGCGGTTTCGGCGGTGGAATCGTCGTTATCGTTATCGTCGTCGTTGTCGTCATCGTCCGCCGTCTCCAAGCAGGTTTCCATCGTCGGGCAACTGGTCGAGTTGTCCTCAATGCACGTCGCGTAGCCGCCGGCCAGGCCCAAGTCATATTGGTTCGCTTCGCATTCCGAAACGATCTGACTTTCGGGGATTTCATTTCCGCTGGCGTTCACCATGTAGTCTGAGCACGTGTTGTACATGATGTCGTAGACGGTCTGGCAGGTCCAAGTCGTGTCATCGTCATCGCCGGGTGAGGCGTCATCGTTGTCATCGTTGTCGTCATTGTCGTCGTCATCGTCGTCATCATCGTTGTCATTGTCGTCGTCATTGTCGTCATCGTTGTCATCGTTGTCGTCGTCATCGTCGTCATCCGACGTGTCGTCGTTGTCATTATCGTCATCGTCATCGTCATCAACGTCGTCGTCCGACGTGTCATTGTCGTCGTTGTCGTTGTCGTCATCGTCGTCGTCCGACGTGTCGTTGTCGTCGTTGTCGTCGTCGTCGCACGGGTTCGGAACACAAGTTGTATTTGGCCCCATCCAGTTGCCGGAGCAATCCGCGTAAGGCGTTACACCGCAACTGTTGCTCCGGGAGCAGCAAGCGCCATAAACCGTGTCGTCATCGTTATCGTCGTCGGTGGAGTGGCTGCTCTTGCTGCTGCTGGAACTGCCGCATGACGCCAACACGCTCAGGACCAAACCGAGCAAAAGCATCAAAGCCAACAGCGAATAAGTTCCGCCTTTCATCTTTTACTCCCCACAGGCGAAGATTTGATTCATTGACTCAGCACCCGCAGCCGCCCTTGTTGTTGTTGCTGCTTCCGCCGCCGGGATGGGCCGGCGAAGTGTCGTCGTCGGCCGTATCGTTGTCGTCGTCATCGTCGGGCGAAACGTCGTCGTCAGCCGTGTCGTCATCAGGTGATGCGTCGTTGTCGTCGTTGTCATCGTCGTCGTCATCGGCGGTGTCGTTGTCGTCGTTATCATTATCGTCGTCATCGTCGTCGGCCGTATCGTTGTCGTCGCCATCATCGTTGTCGTCATCGTTGTCGTCGTTGTCGTCATTGTCGTCGTCGTCATCGACGCAGACGCCGGCGGGGCAAGTGGAGCCGGAGCCGCAATTCACGCATGCCGCGCCGTCTGCGCCGCATTCGGTGGGATCGTTGCCCGGCAGGCATTGCGCGCCGGAGCAGCAGCCGCTGGTGCACGTCGTCGTGTCGCACACGCACTGCCCGCCGTCGGCCGTGCTTTCGCACGCCGCACCCGAACCGCAGTTCGCGCACTGCGCGCCGCCCGCGCCACATTCACTTTCGTTTTGGCCGCTGAAAAAGATGCAGGAAATGCCGCTGCAACAACCGCTCGGGCACAGGGCGGGCGTACACGGCGTCTGGCACTGGTTGTCGATACACTTCTTGCCGCTGGGGCATGTTTGGCATACCTCGCCGTTTGTACCGCAGGCGTCGTCCGCGGTTCCGGAAGAGCAGGTTTGCCTTAGAGTGTCGCAGCAGCCGGTCGGGCAACTACCGGGGGTGCAAAGCCCGTAGTTGCAATACCCGTCGTAACAAACCAAACCCTGGCCGGTGCAGTTAACGCAGGAGCCACTGTTGCCGCAATAATAATTCTCGGTCCCGGCATGACAATGTCCGTTCACGTCGCAGCAGCCCGTATTGCAAGAAGGGTTGCATTGGTACCAGGAGGATTCGCAATTGTACGCCGGTGGGGCGCCTGGCTGAGTCGCAACGCAGTATTGGCCCGCCGAACCGCAATTAACGCAGGGGTCACCATTGTAACCGCAGGCGTTGTCCGCGGTTCCCGCTTGACAGTTGGAGTTGATGTCGCAACAACCACTGCAATCATCCATGTTGCAGGACATTTTCCAGTCCATCAGCGGAACATCCGCGTTGGAATTCCGGTCTACTGTGCTCCACTCAATCGCGGGCACATTCGCCGCGGCGTCTGCTGCCGCAGTTGCCTGCGCGGCTTTCGCGTTGACACCGGCGCCGACGCTCACAACGTCCAGCGCAATCACGGTTAGAGCCAGAAGAACGAAGATCTTTTTCATTTGTGCCCACCTTTCAAAGAAGTCTGGCCGTTACACGATCACTCGTCGCCAAACGGGAAACCTCTCCTGTTGCAGCGCAATAATTTGTGTAAAATTCTAGGGTGTGGCGCTTCTCGGCGGGGATTCTAATCCAATCCGCCGGGGTAGCGTCAAGCCCCATTTTTACTCGCGTGGCGCCAAATGCGCGGCGTGCATCCTTTACGGAATCTGGCCGGATTGCGAGCTTCGATTGCTGAAGTCGCGGTCTCGCTGCACCGGATTATTTCGGTTCCCGCTTGAGAAACGCCGCCTCAACCCAGGCCAGCCGTTCGCCGCCCACGCCGGCCGCGGTCTCTTTTCGCAGGAAGTCGAGATTGGCGCGCGCAGCGTGCGGCGGCAGTTGCAGGTCGAGCATCACGGCGTAGGCGATCATTCCGGTGCGGTGAATCCCTGCCGAGCAATGGATGTAGACGCGCCCGCCGGCGCGGATCGCCTCGGCGACTGCCCGCACGCCCGCGCGCAAAGCCGGCAGTTGTTCCGCCTCCGGAATGCCGCCGCCCGACAGCATCGACAGCCAGATCCACTTGACTTCCATGGGTCGCAACCACCGCCCGATTTCGCGGGCGCCTTCCTTCTCGCCGAGCAACGTGACCAAATGGGTCATGCCCTGCAACTTGAGGGTTTGCAACAAGCCCTTTGACGGGCGGTGCCCGATCGCCAGGCTCCCGGCGCCCAGGGAAAGCCAGTTGACCACGTTGACCGCCGCCGCCGCGCGATCTTTGCCGGCCTTGAGCAGCTTGGCGATGGCGGGGCCCAGCGCCGCGCCTCGCTCCGGGAAACGTCGGATGCCCTCGCGCAGCAACGGGACAAGCGAGTCGTCGCCGTTGGTCAAAATTTCGCTCAAGGCTGCCGCAAAGACCTCCCCGTCGGCGGAAAAAAAGCGCGTTTCAAGATCCGCGGAGTCGGGCGGCGTCATCGACAGGCCTTGGTTCTGCGGTCCAGCGGCAACCGAGCCAACGGCCGGATGTCTGCCGCCCGGGGCGATATGACTTCGAAAAACGAAACGAACTGCGACAGGGGCAACATTGCGTTCTCTCAACAGCGTAAAGCGGGTCGAGCGCGACGACGTCCAAATCTATGACGAAGCTCGTGTGCGAGATTACGCTCGCGCCGTCGCGCGTTCAACAAGGGGTTATGTCCGGCCGGCCTTGGCGGTCTTAGCGTCTTTGCGGTCAAAAAAATAGGGACCAAATCTCACACGGAAACACGGAGAACGCGCGGAGGATGGCGATAAACCGCCAATAAACACGAACAAGTGTTGCCCGGCCCGATTCGCGTGCCTTCGCGTGCCTTCGCGTGCCTTCGCGGTTATATCAATAAAAAGATGATGATAAACGGCGCATAAACGGCGTTAAGTATGTTTCACGTGAAACATTAAGCGGGGCGCCGCGGGCAGCCGGGCCGCGAATTGTAAAAATTACGAAACAAAGCCAATTTTGTTCGGCGAACGAGTGAGAGGTCGCGCGGAGTGAATTCTGGTCTCACGCGGAGGCGCGGAGATCGCGGAGTATTGTCAGCAGCGACGTCGTTCGGACTCTGCGCGGTCTCTGCGTCTCCGCGTGAGATCCCTAAACTTCTGCGCTGCCCTAGCGCACGCACCGCACGCGGCCGTCGACATGAACATCGGCGTCGTTGATCGCGCCGTAGCAGAAGTAGACCGGCCAGGCGCTGTCGTCGGCGCCGGCGACCGCCGAGGACGACCAATACCAACTCACGTCGCCCGCGATCTCGGGCGGCCAATACGCGCCGCCGGGACCGGGGCCGCCATCCGCCGCGCAACCGCCGCAGGCGTCGTTGCGGCAGCCGTCATATTTCAGGCACGCGTCCGTCACCCCGCAGGCGCCGCCTTTCTGCGTGCCCGGGCAGCCGCGGATCAGGCTCCGCAGTTCCGCGATCGTCGGCAGGCGCCAATCGTGGCGGCCGGCCAATGAGAGGCTTTGGCAATGCGCCTTCGCCTTCGCCCAATTCATTGCCCCGCCGGTCGGCTGTGCCTGCCACATCAAGCCCGATTGCGGATCGCTCCAGGTGTCGGCGGACGCCGGGGGCGCCAGCTTCGGCGGCGGGTCTTCGCCTCCATAGGCAAGCGCGAGGCCGATGCCGAGGCACAGCGCCGCCACGGACGCGATCGAGGAGAGCCGTGTCATGAGTTTCCCGTTTGTCTGCGCGGGGCTTGTCGGCCTATGGCTTCGGCTTGGTCGTCGAAACCAGGGCGCCGTCTTTCATCATCAGGTAAACAGATTTGGCGACAACGTGCGCCTGCGACACCTTCGCGGTCGTGCCTTTGAAATTCGGCCACATTTTGCCGATTTCCGCCAATTGGCTCTTGGTCAGAGTGATCGTGGCGCCGCACGTGGAGCATTCCTTGCCGGCCGGGACGATCTTGATCGCCTTCACCTGATCTTTTTCCAACTTGATGGACAGGACTTTCTCGATTTCCGGCGGCGGCGGCGCCGGCGGCAGCGGCTGCGGGTTCAGCAGAAGGCGCGCCGGGGAGGTCGACGACGCCGGGTTCTCCGCATTGGCGATCGCGAACAGGCAGAGCGCCAGCGCAATCGCAGCGGCAATTACCAACAACTTTTTCATGACTCGGTTTCCTTCCGTTTGATGTTTCGACGCAAATTGCGGCAAGCGCTCACACGGCTATACCGCAAATCCGTTCCGCTGTCCATGAATTGCAACCCGGTTGACGTCGCCGGCAGGAGCGAGATGCGTACTCGTGGTCTCGCGAAAGCAGAGTGACTGGCGACCGCTATTGGATCGCCGCGTCCGCGCCCTCTTCTTCCGCGCCTTCGGCTTCCGGTTCGCCGGCTTGCGGCGGCGCCGCCGCCGGAGCCGCTGGGGAGCGAGCGCCAACGCCAGCCGCGCGGGGGGCGGGCGGAACGGCGCCGCTGGCCGGCGGAATGCTTGGCCCGATCCGCGTCAGCGGATTCACGGGCGCACCCGCGCCGGCTTCGCCGGGAGGGATGCCCGTGCCCTGGATGGTGCGGGAGTTCTGGCGTCGGGCCATGAGTTCGGCGCGGCGTTGTTGGGCGGCCTGGCGTCGGCCTTCCGGGGTTGTCGGGGCTGCGACGCCGGCGGCGGGTCCGACGGCGCCGGCCGGCAATCCGGCGCGCGGCGCTGGCCGTTTGGCCGTGGCGGGGCTTTCGTCGGCGGCGAGCAGCGCCAGTTTCGGCCGGCTCAGGTTGGCCAATTTTGGCGCCGGCATCCGAAAGAAGCCGAGGCAGCCGATGAGCAGCACCGCCGCTCCGGCGATCATCGCGTATTTTTTGTTGATGCCGCCCAACTGCTTCAAGCCGATCATGCTTGCCTCCGCTTCGCATATCCGCACCGGTCGATAACGTACCGCACGCTACGTTAGACAACAAGACCCGCGGTTTGGTTGCGTCAGCGCCGCAAAACCTGGCCGGCGAGCGTGGCCGGGTCGCAATGGCCGTCCTCGACTGCAATCTTCCCGTTGATCGCGACCACCTTGATGCCGTCCGGAAATTGACGCGGCTCGCGGGTCGTGGAGTTGCTCTTGATGGTTTGCGGATCGAACAATACGAGGTCGGCGAAGTAGTCGCGGCGCAGGAAGCCGCGGCGGCGGACGCCGAGCGATTCGGCCGGCAACCCGGTGCATTTGCGCACGCCGTCTTCCAACGTAACCGCTTTCATTTCGCGGACGTAGCGTTGGAAGAACTTGGGGTAGCAGTCGTACGTCAGATGGCTCGGGCGGCCGAACCCCATGGGGATCGTATCCGTGACGATCGAGACGTTCGGATCGCGGATCGTCGCCAGGACGCTGGTTTCGACGAAATCGTCGCCGGGATACGTCAGCGTCTCGAAAACCAGAACCCGGCCGTCTTCCTGGATGAGCAGTTCGCACGCCGCCTCGAACGGGTGCATTTTCCATAGTTTGCCGAGTTCGGGCAGCGTCAGGCCTTCGAGATGCCGATTTTTTTCGCTCGGCACGCTCATGATCGACACGCCGCCCCAACCCATGATTTTCATGAAATTCATCGACCAGGTGTTCTCGCCGTCGTGCGGCCAGGCGAACGTGTCGCCCTGTTCGATGTCCCGCCGGATTCGCCGCCGCGTCGCTTTGTCGCGCAGCATGTCGACGATCTTCGCGCGGCTGCCGGCGGAAAACACATAAGGCGGGAAGAACGCCAACAGGTGCGTGAACCCCGCGGCGGTCGGCATGCCGTCTACGCTGATCCGGTCGCCGTTGCGCCGCAAGCCGTCGATCTTGGCGAGCACGTGGCCCGCGGCCGTGTCGAACGGCAGGTGGAACTTCACGCGTTTGTAGACCGCGCTGCCGACGTTCACGACGCCGCGGAACATTTTGTTGATCGTCGGGCCGTAATCGGGGCACCAGAACAGGTGGCTGATCTGCACCGGCGCGCCCGTCTCGTGCAGGATCGTCACGACCTCGTCCACCGCTTTGTCGAGGGTCGCCGTGTACGACCGCAGGTGGCTCGTGAAGACGCCGCCGCGCCGCGCGACGACGCGCGCCAGGTCGATCAATTCGCCGATGTCCGAGCGCGCGCCGGGCACGTATTGCAGGCCCGTCGACAGGCCGAATGCGCCTTCGTCGAGCGCCTCCTCGAGCCAGCGGGCCATCTGCGCCACCTCGTCGCGCTTCGCGTGCCGGCCCGCGCCGCCCATCGCGGCGATGCGCAAAATGCCGTGCGGCGCCAGCAGGCCGACGTTCATCGGCACGCCCTGGCCGTCGAGCCCCGCCATGAATTCGCCCAGCGACGTCCAGTGGATCAGCGGCCGCAAATTGCTGGCGGTGAAGGCTTCCTGGTAATCGTCGATCAACTCGCGATACGGCGTCGCCGGCATCGGCGCCACGCCCATGCCGCAGTTGCCTCCGATGAAAGTCGTGATGCCTTGTTGCATCAGCGGCTCGACCAACGCCGCGGCGTTGTCGCGAAAGATCGCCACGTCCGCGTGCGAATGGATGTCGATGAAGCCGGGGGTGAGCGCCAGCCCGCGGGCGTCGATCACCCGTTTGGCCGTGGCGCCGGTCAGATCGCCCAGGGCGACGATCTTGTCGCCTTGGACCGCCAGGTCGCCGACGAACGGCAGTTTGCCGCTGCCATCGACGATGTCGGCGCGTTGGAAGAGCAAGTCGTACATTTCGGGATTCCTTTCAAGAAAGCTGATCGGCGACTTTCCGGACCGCGCGGACCACGCTCGCGCCCTCGTCGGGCGCCAGGGTGTCGAGCGCGGTGCGCGCAATCAGATCGAAAACGGCGTAATGAGCTTTGACGGCGGCCCGGCCGGTGCGGGTCAGCGCCAGCCGAATCGCGCGGCGGTCGTCGGCGTCGGGCCGGCGGGCGAGCAATTTGCGGCCGACCATCTTGTCGGCCGTCCAACTGACTGTCGACAGCGGCAGCTTGGCCTTCTGCGCCAGATCCTTCACCCGGGTCGGGCCGTGCTCGTCGAGGGTCAGCAGCAGGCCCAGTTCCTTCGGCGTCACCTGCAGCATTTCGTCGTGAAACACGTCGACGTGCCGGTAGATCGTGCGCAATGCCTGCGCCAGGGTTTCCGCCGCCGAGACATCCCCGTTCATCGGGCTACCTCCTCGCTTTTTTGCGGGGCGCCGCCGGCTTCGCCGCTTTGCGCGCCGCCGCCGACTTTGCCGCTTTGCGCGCCGCGGCTTTCGGCGTCGCGGCTTTCGGCGCCGCAGCTTGGGGCGCCGCGGCTTGGGGCGCCGCCGGCCCCCAGGCGCGTTCGAGTGCGCGGGCGCTGTTGCCGAAGAAGATCGCGTCGATTTCGGCGTCGGAAAAATGTTGCGACATGGCCTCGGCGAGGCGCGGAATGTGCGAGGGGTTGTACAGGTCCTTCATCGGGTGGATGAAACCGTCGAAGTCGCTGCCGATGCCGATGACCGAAACGTCGCCGATCAGGTCGGCGATGTAGCGCATCGTTTTCACCAGCGTCGGGATGCCCTTGCCCTTGGTCGCTTCGCGTTCGAGCGGATCGACCTGCAAGCGGTTCGAAAAGATCATCCCGACGACCCCGCCGAGCTTGTGAACGCGGCGGATTTCGTCATCCGAAACGTTGTACTCGTGCTCGTAGAAATGCCGCACGCCGACGTGCGAAAGCATGACCGGCCGATTGTACTCGGCGCAGAGATCGTAAATCGCCCAGCGGGCGTGCTCCTGCACGTGCGACAGATCGCAGAGGATGCCGATTTCGAGCATCTCGCGCACCAACTTCTCGCCGAGCCCGTCGTGGCCGCCCCAGCGCCACGCCGCGCGCTTCATGGCGAACAACGCGTCGTCGCGCCCGCGCACCAGGCGGCCGTTCTTTTTCTTGGCGACCAGCTCCACCGAGTCGATCTGCGGCACGAAGGCCTGATCCCAGAAATGGCCGAGCACCAGCGTCGAGAGGCCGCGGTCTTTCAGGTAATGCAGGCGTTTTTTCGTGCGGTCCCAGTACGCTTCGGGCGTCATCTTATCGAAATCGTCGCCGAAAATGTGCGGCCCTTCGATCGCGTGCGCGACGCCGATTTCGTCGTCGGCCAGCCGTGTCAACTCGGCGTACGATTTGACCAGCTTGAGCCGCGGGCCGCCGCCGAAAATGAAACGGTTGGTGTTGCGGATCGTTTTTTCCAGGCCGTCCATCGATTTCACGACCGCCTTCCACGGGTCGGCGGTGACGGTCCGGATGGCTAGGAACGGAAACGCGGCAAGCATGACCGCTTGCGCGATCGGCCGGAGGCCGTGCAGGGCGAAACCGCGCTCGACGATGTAGTGATTGTTCAAAATCAACTTCACCGGGCTGCGGCGCAGGTTGCGGTATTGGTAATCGAACGACAACGGATTCCAGATGCCGCCGTTCACCGTGTACGCGTGAAAGGTGTTGGTCAGGTGCGGGAACAGGGCAATTTTCATGTACGGATGCGCGTGCAAGTCGATCAAACGGTTCATGAACAGCGCCTTTCGTTTCCGAGGAATGGAAAGCAACATGCGGAAGCTTGCGGGCGAATGCGGCCGGCGAGAACTTCCAACTTTTGAACCTTCCAAAGGTTAGAACGTTTCTCGCTCGCTGTCAACCCACGGCCGGCCGTCCGTTCCGGGCGCGATCCCGCCGGCGTCGACGCCGCGCGCACGATCGAGCGCGACGACCGGGCGCAACCGGGCCGGACGAAAACCTGTGGACTGTACTGCCAGTCGATCTACAAAGAGGAAGGAAAGACAGCCACCCGAAACCTGAGGCCGACGAAGCGACGGTCTATTAACGCGCGATCGACAACCACTGCAAGTTGATGCAGACGATCGCCGAACCGCGAACGTAATCGTGGGCCTCCTTGGAACACACCACCGCTGGCGTTGCCAAACGAAGTCGTTCATAGATCAGGTCTTTTTCCTTAACTTCGTGCCATTAGCTGATGTCCTCGGCGCCGTTTGACGCATTTGTCAAAATCATACTTCGGTACGAAATCCAGCAGTTGCGCAAAAATCGTGCGACCCGCGTTCACGTGCGGCCTCCGTGCTGTCGAGCCTGGAAAGTACGCCAAAAACGCCGACCGACGTTGAAATTGAAAACGGCGGGAGTTGGCGTTCTTCCTTGTGTTCACAGCGACTTCCGCCGCTTTACGAAAACTCGGCCGGACACCGGTGAGGTTAGAAATCTATTGACGCCCGCGAACATTTCGATATAATAGCAGTCACATTAACACATTTCATTCAGCCGGAGAACCGATTCTCCCTCGCGGCGGAGCAACGAATGAAGCATTTGCATCCACGGCACGACGACTTTACGAGGAAACTCCTGGAACACGAAGCGAAGCTTTCCTCCGCCTTGCGTCAGGAAGAACTCGAAGGCGTGCTGGAAAGAATCAGGGACATCACATTCGTCGGCACCAGCAAGGATCTCGACAATTTTCTGCAGTTATGCATGCTGTTCGTCACATCCCAGTTCTACCTGAAATACGGCAAAGAGGTTTACGCCACCGTAACGGTCTTCAATCGCCATCGCCAGGATCCGCTGCTCCACATTAAGCCCTGTTTCTATGGCGTCGGCCAATGCCAGGTGCAAGATCCGACAATCCCGCTAATCGACACCGCAGGTCCAATTGGCATTTCCGGCTTGTCGTTTCTTTCCGGCGCGCCACTTGTATGCGGCGACCTCCCAAATTGCAAGCACTACATCAAATTGAGCGGCACGTCGCCGCAAAGCGCCCTCTGCGTCCCGTTGATGACCAATCTGCCCGCGGCCATAGAGAAGTTTATCCCGCAATTCAACGAACCAAGGACAAAACACCCCGCTTGCGTGTGCGGCAGATCGGCTGAAGCTGATTGCGCCGTCGCCCCCGACGCGCTGACAGATCGAGTTCGCGGCGTCATCGACCGCGGAACGTATGGTTTGATCAACCTGGAAAGCGGCTCCGACATATTTTGGCCGGCGAAATGCGCGGATTTCTTCAGCAAAACGAAGGAGCCGGAATTTTGGGAAGTCGTCGACAAAATGGTCGCGGTCCTGGCCCAACTCGACAACGCGCGCAGACCGTATCTGGTCGCGAACATGATTTCTTCCGTCAACCTACTCTCGCAGCACAACCTGGACCCGCGCGGCGCCTACAAAGCGCTGCTCAACGAAGTCTCGAAAATGTGCAACGGCGCCGATGCGACCCTCCACCTGCGCGACTTGTTCCTAGACGATGTCAAGGACAAAGCCCGCTGCCTTCGCCTCGTCGTCGGCGTCGGCCGGAATTTCCGCGGTTTTCTGATCAACGAACGATACGGCCTGGGCGAGGGACTGGTTGGGCAGTGCGTCGCCGAAAAAACGCCATTAACCGCCAACGAGAAACAAATCCGCGAGGCGATGGCACACGGCGGCGAGGGCCCGGACGGCGTCAAGTTCAAACGCTTGATGCCGGCGACGATCTTCAACGCCGCCATGCCGATCTTCTTTGAAAGGATGTGCATTGGCGCCCTCAACATCGAATGGGACGCCGCGAGCCTCGTCTCTGTGGCCGACCATAACGATTATTTCCGGACTCTGGAACCCTTCCTTATTCGGGTGTGCGCGTATTTGTCGCAGGTCATCGACTATTTTGACGATCTGATGCTTCCCCAACTGCGAACGCCTCCTCCCGACGAACCGTTAACAGAATCCATCGACGGGCCACATGATTATTTCAAAAGTCATCGATTGTTGATGGGATATTATGTTCGCACGTTTCTCGACAACGCAATATTGAAGGGACCGACGATCCCCGCGGAGGCCGAGGTTCTGGCGCTGCAAGACATCGTCGACGCCGCGGGGTATCACTTAAGCGGGACAATGAACGAACGTATTCAGTTCTCAGTTCGGCGCTGGGTGAAAAACGACCCGCCCGACGACGACGGCGAATTGAAGATGCTGGTGCACCATGGCTACGAGTCGGAAGGCGAAAGCGTCGCGATCAAAATCGCCGAAGGCACGGTTCTCGGTCGTTGCGTAAAAGAAGGATGGCCGCTGTTCGGCGAGGTGGTCGGGACGGACGACGACCGGCTGCTCGAACTCGAGACGCTCCTAAAAAGGCCGGAAATGTTTCCGGATATCCCGGACGGCAGATATGGCGTACGGCCGGGCAACATTCGTTTTCGCGGCGCAAAAAAACGCGACAAAACATCGCTTTACGAATGCGCGGCGCCGCTGATATTCGGCACGATGGTTTTCGGCGCGATCGATTACGAGATATTCATTCTGGGCGATATTCACAATAGAAGGAAAGACCCGCGCCGCAAGTATGAGGTCAATTACCTGGCAATTCTGGAATGGGCGCGAGCGATTGCTTTCTGCCTGGCCCATGTCCAGGACCGCCGGGCGGGCAATAACGAGTTGAATGAACGACAGATCGTGAATTATGAGAACTTCAAACGGCTTTGCAGCCAGGTGGTCGCCAATGTGCCGATGGACCTCAACGACACGTTCGATCTGACATTCGACTACTACAAGGATTTTCTGCCGATCGCACAGGCCTATTTGCTGAAGCCGAACGCCGGCCCGGACAGCGGCGAGGATGCATTTTTTTATCCACCATCCGGATTTCGGAGCACCGAGCACCGCGAGCAGTTGCGGGAGCACTTGCGGTGGCAGTGGGCGCGCCCGACCGAGGCGGATGAAAAGGATCGCCAGGAGGAAGGCCGCAAACGGTCCGACTTTGTGCCCCTGTCCGACCGCTGCGAGCTGCTCGGCGGCCTGCTTGTCGTTCGGCCGACGGAGGTGGTCCGGATTGGGCAGCCGGCCTTCACGGAGACCGCGTCGAGGCACGCGGTGCGGCGACTGATGAAGCTGCTCGCCGGCCACTGCGCAAATATTATCAAAGGCGATAAGTGGCACAAGCAACGCGCGGAGAAGGAACAACGAAATGCCCTCGAAGATCTGGTCCAGTATGTTCTCAAGCGGACGGAACAATTCGTTGCCGCGCAAGAGGACGCGCCATCCAGCATTGTGAACAAATTCCTCGATAATCTGCGGGTCGCCTTGAGGCCCGGATCGGTCGCCGGCGAGTCGCCGCCGTTTCTCGATGATTACTGCTGGCTTCTTTATCGGGCGCGGCCGTGCGCGATCACGTTGGAAATCGCGCCCATCTTGGAGTGCGGCAGCGTGCCGACCGCCGACGATCAGGACTCGCGATGGATATTTCTTCCCAAGTCGGTGGAAAATCATTTTGTCGAAAAGGTGTCCCAAGGCGACCGCGCCGAATTCATTGACAAGATCATTGCGGCAAGACCGGCGACCGCCGACCCGCGGGACCGCGAGGCGGAAAACGTTAGATATTTGCGAAAACTTAAGGACGAGGTCTTGCGCAAATCCCATATCGAAGATGAGGATCTCTTGCGTGTTGCCAGAGAGGGGTTGGCCCACCGCGTTTATCTGCTCCGTCGCGGCGAAAAATCCCATACCGTGCGGGCGGCGTTGCACAAGAAAGTCCTGCCGATTCAAGACATGAACATGAGTCCCTATCGGTCGCCGCGAGCGACGAGATGGTTTTTCGATGGATGTTACAGCCTTTTGAGTATTCCGCTGCTCGTTGGCGGCGCGGGAACGTTTGGGGGCGAGGAACCGCCGGCAGCGGAAGATCGCGGTCGTGATAGCCCCGCCTTTTGCATCGGCGTGCTGAACCTGATTCGCAAGCGGGATCGCGCGAACGATTTTCAATTTTTCAAGACTGACGAGGCGAAATCGGCGGAGAGACTTCAGAATATGCTGGCGGGGAGGCTGAATCGCAACCTGAAAATACTGTGTTTAGAAAGAAAAAAAAGTCAGGAGCTGCAGAAACTCGATTTCTGGAATGAATTGCCCTCGGTGCAAACGATGAAAGAGGAGATCGAGAAGACGCTACGGAAAGCGGCCAGGACGTTTATTATAACGCCCTTCGCGGACGTGCCGGGCTTCGACGGGCGACGTCTGCTGCCCGCAGGTTCGTCGAACTGGGAGGCCCCGCGGGCCATCGACCTGACGCCGGCCACAAAAGTATTGCCGAAAAAAGACGGCCCCAACCACGAGACGAACGCCGTTATTGTGGCGCGCGAATCCGATTTCGACGACAAATCGGGCCGGCGACTCGGTGAGATGCTGTTGGTGGCCGATGAGCGCGGCTATCGAAAAATTGCGTTGTTTCTCAGTTGGCGAATCAACAAGAAAACGAAGGAAACGTTGCCGGAAGCATGGCAATTCGACCGCGGCGTCATCGAACAGGGGCCGCAAAGCGAGGCGGAAAAATTCGAAGACGCTCGTTATGCTCTGGAATTCGCGTGGAACTGGCTAATGGACGGGCGGGAGGAAAAGCCTCTGCCATCGTTGGGCAAGAGTGAAAGAGAGGCGCAAAGGATTTGGCTGGTCTTGCCGCGGCAGGCCGGCCCAGAGTGGTGCAGGCCAGCCGAGGGTCGGTTGCCAGATTGGGAAAAAACGCTGGGGCTCGTGGCCGGGATGCTGCGCCGGGGTCCGACCTATCCAGGCCTGTATTTGGTTGACGACCGACCGATATAAAGGGAAGCGAGGGAATATATGCAAATGTCTGCCGACCAACCGTCGTCGCTATGGCTCGCGCTCGCGGGCGGTTTTTTGGGCGGGATATTCACGGGCCTAGTGATTCCTTTCTGCCGTTACCTATTCAACCTGTACTGGGCCAGGGACGAGATGAAGGAGATTCTTGCCGGGCTGGAAGAGTGGCCGACGAATCCCTGGACGGCTTATGCGGTTGTCGAGAGAGACATTGAACGGGCGAAAACCATTGCCGGGAAAATCGGCTTCCCGCCTTTGTGGCAAATCAAGCGGCTGGAGGAACTGCGTACACGGTTGTGTTATGTCCGCGGACTCGTCGGGGTGGAAATTGAATTTCGTGCGTCGGAAAAAGGAAACGAACTGATCATTGCCGACATAAAAGAGGCGGTCGAGCAATGCCGTGAAAAAATATTGAAGGAGTTTTCGGGCGACACGGCGCGGCGAAGAGGACAGTGTGGCGGACGAGTCCGGGGACAGAATAGATTGGCGCAACGTTAACGGCTTTTCGTATCTGCTGCCGCCGATAATCTCCTGATATTCACATCGCGCCCAACCAAGCAGTTGGTGGTTTTTCTTTCGTCGTTTGAAGGCGCGGGGTTCGGGGCGATTGCGCCGGTCGGGGAGGCGATCGGCGGCACGCTGGCTCATCAGGACGACGTTAGCGGCCACGGAGTCGGGGGCGAAGCGGAAGATCGGCTTGCATGGGACAATGGTGGCGATGACGCCTTTGAAGCTTAGCCGGAAGGCGTCGGTTCTGTATTCGGCGGCGGCCTGGAACATCGGCAGGCGGTCCGACAACCGCCGGAGGCTGATGCTGACCATCGCCGAACTGCGCACGCTACTGCTTGCAATCTTGGGGCAACCCGGCACCGGAGCAGCCAAACGAAGCCGTTGATATTATGGGGCTGTTCCCTTGGCGTAGCGCCATTCCATTGTCCCGCGGAATTCAGCGAAAAAAGTGTGTCCCATGTTCGCGCCCGCGGCCGAATCTTGACGCACGCAACCCGGCCGCGTAAAACCGATGTCGACGTTACGCATCTGCGATTTGCAAATGTGGATTCATCTCCGGCCCGGCCGGCAGGCAAGGGAGAGCGCCGATGTCGCGCAAACTGTATTTTCTATTTCTCATGGCGGCGGGTTTCGCGATCGCCTGCGCGTCCCGCCACAGCGAAATCGCGCACCAGGCGGTCGGCCCCGTGGCGCCGGCCCTTCACGCCATTTGGGGAACGTCTCCCTCCGACGTATTCGCCGTGGGGGCAGCCCTTATCGGCGGCGCGATTCTGCACTATGACGGCTCGTCCTGGGCCGAAATGGCGGGCGACGGCGCAGCCTTTTCGCTTTCCGGGGTTTGGGGTTCCTCGGCTTCCGACGTGTTCGCCGTGGGACAAGACCCCACCGAAACCCTCGGCATGATCTTGCACTACGACGGATCGTCCTGGTCGGCGAAGACGGCCGGCGATCCGACAAGCGGGCTTTCCGCCGTCTGGGGTTCCTCGGCGTCCGACGTGTTTGCGGTGGGCTGCAACGGCAGTTCGGCCAAATCTTGCGAACAAGCGACGATTCTGCATTATGACGGTTCGTCGTGGTCGGCGATGACGCCCGGCGATTCGACCGCCGCGCTTTCCGGCGTTTGGGGGACCTCGGCGTCCGACGTTTTCGCGGTGGGGTACGCGATGGTCTTGCATTACGACGGCGCGTCGTGGTCGATGACGGAGAACGGGTCGACGTTTGCGCTGCTTTCCGCGGTTTGGGGCGCCTCGGCTTCCGAGGTGTTCGCCGTGGGGCAAGGCCTTACCGTCCGCAATGGCGCCGTCTTGTACTACAACGGTTCGGTATGGACGGTGGGTGACGTGCCGATGTTGCCCTCCATGCTTTCCGGCATTTGGGGAGCCTCGCTGTCCGACATTTTCGTCGTCGGGTACGATTCCCACACCCGCGGCGCGATCTTGCACCTCGACGGCGATTCGTGGTCCGCAATGTCGATCGGCGTTGCCACCCCGCCACTGCTCGGCGTTTGGGGATCGTCGCCCACCGACGTTTTCGCCGTCGGCGGGCTCGAAAACTACGGGGGCGCAATTTCGCACTACGACGGCTCGTCGTGGCGGCGACAATTATGATATACAACAAACGCGAGCGGAAGCGATGACTCCCAAAGCCCGATTTGTTTTGGCGATGGCGTTGCTGGCGCTGGCGGCCATTGCGGCGGCCTCCTGCGCCGCCGGCAAAAGCGCGACGCACCATCAGCTCCCGATGGACGACGATTCCTCGCCCATGGCGGACGACGACGACAATGACGACGTTTCGCCGGGCGACGACGATGTTTCACCGCTCGACGATGATGACGACGACATTTCGCCGATCGTCATCGACGACGATTCGTCGCCGAGCGATGACGACGACACGGCGCCGCTATGCCCGCCGTCGATCACGCCGCCGTCGGCGACGGTGACGATCGATCCGGCGAGCGGCGGGCGGCGGTTCGACGGCTTCGGCGCGATCTCGAGCGCGGGCAATTCGCGCTATCTGATCGATTACCCCGAGCCACAACGCAGCCAGATTCTCGATTACCTCTTCAAGCCCGGCTACGGCGCAGCGCTGCACATCCTCAAGGTCGAAATCGGCGGCGACATGAACAGCACCAGCGGCGCCGACGCGAGCCACATGCATACGGCCGACGATCTCGACTGCAACCGCAGCTATCAGTGGTGGATGATCGGCGAGGCGAAAAAACGCAACCCGAATATCCTCATTTACGGCCTCGCCTGGGGCGCGCCGTCGTGGGTGCGCGACCCGAATTACTGGTCGAAAGAAACGCTCGATTACCTGCTCGCGTGGATCGAATGCGGCGGCACGCATCATTTCATGCTCGATTACCTCGGCGGGCGCAACGAGTCGATGCGCTGGAGCCCCCAGTGGTTCATTGCGCTCAAGGCGGCGCTCCAGGCGCGCGGCTGGCCGACAAAAATCGTCGCGGCCGACACCAACTCCAACGACGGCTGGGACTTTCCCGAGGCGCTGGCGAACGACCCCGCGCTCGCCGCGGTCATCGACGTCGTCGGCGTGCATTACCCGTGCGTCGGCGACGGCCCGCACTGCTCGTTCTCGCAGACGGCGATCGATCTGGGCAAGCCGTTGTGGGCGAGTGAGGCCAGCGGCGGCGTCGGCGATTGGGCGCGCATCATGAATCGCCAATACCTCGACGCGCGCATCACCGGCCAGATCAACTGGCCGATGATCGCGTCGGCCGCCGCCGGCGCGGCGCTCAGCGGCAACGGCGTGATCGACGCGCGCCAGCCGTGGTCCGGCGCGTACACGGTCTCGCCCGAGTTGTGGGTCTGGGCGCACCTTACGCAATTTGCGCAGCCGGGCTGGCGCTATCTCGACGGCGCCTGTGGCTATCCGCAAAACGCCGACGGCAGCAGCTACACAACGCTGCTCTCGCCCGACGGCCGCGACCTGTCGATCCTCGTCGAAACGACGCTGACCTCCGATCCGGAAACGCTCGCCTTCGCGCTCGCCCCCGCCGCGCCGCACCAGCGGCTGCACGTCTGGGCCTCGAACCTCGGCTCCTCGAACAACGACGATTTTCTGGTGCACCAGTGCGACGTCGTCCCCGTCGACGGACAATTTTCCCTGACCTTTCAGCCGAATTATCAATACACGATTTCCACGACGCGCGGGCAGGGCAAGGGCGACGCCGCCGGGCCGAGCCCGGCCTCGTTTCCGCTGCCTTACGCCGACGATTTCGATGGCGACGCGCCCGGCCGCGAGGCGCCGTGGCTGGCGACGCAGATGGGCGCGTTCGAGGTGGGGCCCTGCGGCGGCGGCCGCAGCGGGCAGTGCGTGGCGCAAACGGCGGTCGGCCTGCCGATCGTCTGGAGTTTCCCGAACATGCTCGGCACGCCGTTCACGCTCGTCGGCGACGGCTCGCTCACCGATTACGAAATCACCGTCGACGCGCTGCTCGAGGACGACGGCGAGGTGCGGCTGCTCGGCCGCTACGCGAACCAGGTTTTCAACTGGCTGTCGCTGAACACCGGCTACGAATTCTCGCTCGCTTCCGACGGCGCGTGGGAAATCAGGCGCGACGAAACGTCCGTGCCGCCGGTCGCGCTAGCCTCGGGAACGACGGCCGCGTGGCCGGTCGGAACCTGGAAAACGCTCAGCTTTATGCTGCAAGGCCCGCAAATCACCGCCTCGGTCGACGGCGTGCAAATCGCGACCGTGACCGACGACAATTACACCGCGGGCGAGGCGGGCTTCGGCATCGGCGGCGGCGCGGGCACGGCCTTCATTCCGGCGCAGTTCGATAATCTGAAAATTGCGGCGCCATAGGGCGGCGGAGCCGCGACGAAATTGCCGATTGCGGATTGCGGATTGCGGAATGCCCACGAAATACCGTTCGCCGGGCGTTTTCGCGCCATATGGAACATGTTTGCCGAACGCCGGACCGGCGCCCGGATTCGGCAGCGTCGTCGTCTCCTGCGACTTGGGTTATAATGCCCGCAAAACTCGATGGGGACGCCATGGCCACACCCATGAAATTGCCCGAGTCGTTGACGCCGGTCCGTATTCACGTGGAGGCGCAGTATCCGATTCTCTACCTGCTTTCGTGGGAGGAGGCGCGGGTCGTTAGCCATTTGGTGATGCTGGCGGCGGCGCTCGACCCGGTGCGGCTGGTGTACACCTGGTCGCGGACGGAAGGCTGCCCGGAGGACCCGGAAGACCCCGGCGCGTACAAGGACGACCCGGTTGGGATGATGGACTTCGCGATCAGCTCGACCGAGCCGGCCATTTTCATCATGAAAGACCTGCACCCGTTTATCCGCGAGCGCGCCGATGTGGTCCGGCGGCTGCGCGACGTCTACCAGGCGCTGCGCGGCGCCAGGAAGACGCTGGTCATCCTCGCGCCGCTGCTGGTCATCCCGGCGGAGAACGAGAAGGAAATCATCGTCCTGGATTATCCCCTGCCCGACGTGCAGGAAACCGGCGAGATCATGGCCGAGACCGTCGACGCGATCAAACCGGGCGCTTTGGCGCGGCTGCCCGAACGAAAGGGCGAAGAGTTGATGCGGGCCTTCATCGGCCTGACCGCCGACGAAATCGCGCTGGTGGCGAATAAGATTTTCCTGCGCCGCGGCAAGATCGACGAGACCGCCCAGGAAGACGTGATCGAGGAAAAACGGATGATCCTGCGCAAATCCGAAATCCTCGAATATTTTCCGTCGGACATCCGCATGCGCCACGTCGGCGGCCTGAAGAACCTCAAACGCTGGGCGCAGATTCGGTTGAAGGGCTTTTCCGACGAAGCGCGGAAGTTCGGCCTGCCGATGCCGCGCGGCGTGCTCATCACCGGCATCTCCGGCTGCGGCAAAAGCCTGTGCATTCAGGCGCTGGCCCACATGTGGGCGCTGCCGCTGTTGCGCCTCGACATGGGCCGCGTGTTTTCCGGTTTCGCCGGCACGCCCGAAGAAAGCTTGCGGCGGGCGATCCTCACCGTCGAGGCGCTGGCCCCGGCCATCCTCTGGATCGACGAAATCGAGATGGGCGTCAGCGTCTTCTCCGATTCGGTCGAGTCGGGCGCCACGTCGCGCATTTTCGCGATGTTCCTGACCTGGATGCAGGAAAAGAAGGCGCCGGTGTTTATCGCCGCCACGTCCAACGACATCGACCGCCTGCCGCCGGAAATGATCCGCAAGGGCCGCTTCGACGAGATCTTCTTCGTCGATCTCCCGCGGATCGAAGAGCGCATCGAAATCATCAAAATCCACCTCGAAAAGCGCGGCAAACGCGCCAGCGAAGTCAGCATCGAGGGCCTGGCGAAGGCCGCCGACGGGTTCACCGGCGCGGAAATCGAACAGGCCGTCGTCACCGCGATGTACGAAGCGTTCAACCTCAACCGCGAACTGGAAATCGGCGACATTTATCGATCGCTCGGCAACATGGTGCCGCTGTCGGTGACCATGAAAGAACAGATCACCAAGACCAAACGCTGGGCGGACAACCGCGCCGTCCGCGCCTCGTGAGCGGGAAAAAAGTCGCAGGGGATCTTTCTTACAGGATGGACAGGATCAGCGGGCTTTGGCGGCGCGTCGGGACGCCTGTCTGCAAGTAATTGTCCGCCGAACCCGTGATGACTGACCGCTGTCCATTGTTCACTGTCCGCTGTTCACCGCTCACTGTTCACTGCCTGCGCGCGCGCTCCGCGCGCCGGGCGCGCGCGTGTTGACACGTCGGCGGGGCCGCGTTAAAAACCTCCTGCCTTTCCACCACTGAATCAAGGGGCGTCGCGATGATCAACGTGCGTCGGTTCAAGACGATCTATGCCGGCTCGGTGAAAAACCTGCGCGTGAAGATTCGGCCGACGAAGAGCCGGCCGGGCGTGTATTTGTTCGAATTCACGGACGATTACTCGATTTTCGACTACGGCAAGATGCCCGACCAGATTCCAGGCAAGGGCGCGACGGCGGCGATCATCACGGCCTATTTGTTTGAACGGCTCGGCAGCGCACAGGCCTGGCGCGACTTTTCGGCGTCGAAGGCGCTGCAAAAATTGAAGAGCCGCGAGTTGCGCGACGAATTGCTCGCGTCGAAGGCCCTGAGGCGGCTCCAGCAAAAGGGCATGCCGACGCACTACCGCGGCATTCTCAACCAGGACGGCAAGACGGTCACGCTGGCCAAACTGAAAGAGCCGAGCAACGTCATCGAGGTCAACGCGGCCAACATCATTCACCCGCAAGACATGTTTTACGCGGGCCGGCGGATTTGGAACTACAACCACATCCACGACTGCCTGACCAACTTCCTCGTGCCGCTGGAATGCGTGTTTCGGTTCGGCATGCCCGCGGGCAGCAGCCTGGTGAAGCGGCTGGAAACGCTGCCGAATTATCACGTCGAACTGGGCCTCAAGACGAAGCCGACGGGGGCCGGCATGCTGCCGCGGCCGATTCTCGAATTTTTCAGCAAACTCGAACCGGCCGACCGCCTGCTGCCGCACGAATTGGCGCTCAACATCGCCGGCGTCAACAACGAGAACTTCCTGCTGATCACGCACTACACGCTGCTGCTGGCGCTGTTCCTGCGCGAGGAGTTCGCCAAGGCGAAGGTCGAGTTGTGGGACGGCAAATTCGAATTCGTCAACATGAGCGGCATCGCCCTGGGCGACGCGATCACGCCGGACGAACTGCGGCTGACGATGCGCGGCGTGCAGCTCTCGAAAGAGCCGGTGCGCCAGTATTACCGCAAATACGCCCCCGCATTCGTGGAAGCGATGGACCAGGCGAAAAAGATCGCCGTCAAGATCGACAAGCCGCTGGCGAAGATCGTCAACGACGACCTCAAGTGCCCGCCGCCGGTCATGGACCCCGAATTTCGCGCGGCCGTGCGCGACATGTACGTCGGCCTGACCGAAGCCGTTTGCGGCGGCGGCCTGTTCGGCAAAACGCCGCCGCTGGAAAAAGCGATGCAGGTCTACCGCCGCTTCGGGATCGCGTGATGGCGTTCGACCCGAAGAAATTCGACCTGGCGAAACTGGAGTTGTCGATCGACGTCGACGGCCGCTGGCGGCAGAACGACGTGGAAATCACCCACGCCGGCGTGCTTGCGATGCTCTATCGCTCGCTGAAAAAAATGGGCGACGGCTATTTCGTTTGCGCCGAAGGGCTCTGCGTGCCGCTGCGCGTCGTCGATTGCCCGTACGTCGTGCTCGCCGTGCGGCCGCTCGCCGACGGCGTGCAACTGCTGCTGACCGACGGCGCCCACGTCCTGCTCGACCCGCACACGTTGACCATCGACGCGGCCAACGTGCCGCGCTGCCTCGTGCGCGAAGACGGCTCGTGCGCGCGCTTCTCCCGCGCGGCCTGGATGCAACTGGCCGAAAGCATCGAAGAGAGCGGCGAGGGCGGGTTCATTTTGCGCGCCGGCGGGCGGGAATATCCGCTGAAGGTCGGGTAGAAACCGAGGCGCGCGGCGCCGTCATTGGCTTGGCGGCGGGTCGAGGGCTTTCTGCGCTTCCTTCAAACTGTCGTCGAGTTGCTGCTGCGCTTTCGCCGCTTCGTCTTTCGCCTTTTGCACGATCTTTCCCGCGCCGCCGTACTCGTACACCCCGGGCAGCGTCTCGCTGCTTTTGGCCGCGGGCTTTCCAGCGTTGTCGGCCGCCGGCAGGGCCTTGTGCAACGCGTGCACGACATACACGAGCACGATGGCGGCCAGCAGCGCCATCATGATGAACTTGAACGCCGGGCGGGTCATGAAATCCAGCAGGTAACGCATTTTGACCTCCCGCTTCCGTCGGTCACGAACGAATTCGCAGCACGCCGACGATGCCGAGCGCGCCGAACAGCATGTGCGGGCCCCAGGCGGCGACGATGACGGGCAAGGTGGCCGACCGCCCCAACGCCTGGCAGAAGCCCATGACGATCCAATAGCCGACGCCGATCACCACGGCGACGCCGATGCCGAACGCGACGCCGCCCTGGCGGCCCGAACGCACGGCCCAGGGAATGCCGAGCAGGGCCATGATGACGGTGACCAGGGCGAAACTGATTTTGCTGTGCAGATCCACGGTGTAGCGGCGGACGTCGTAACCTTCGGCGCGCAGTTCGACGATATAGGCGCGCAATTCGCGAAAGCTCATCTGCTCCGGATCTTTCTTGTAGATTTTCAGTTCGTCCGGCGTTTCGGGGATCGGCAGCGGGGCCTCGGCGAATTTCGTCTCGGTGGCGAGTCGGCCGTTGTCGAAGGTGCGCCGCCAGCCTTCCAACCCGACCCAGGCCTTGTCGCGCCACTCAGCCCGCGCGGCGTCAAAGCGTTCGACCAGGTTGAATTCGTCGTCGAGCCGGAAGATTTGCACGTTGTCGAGCCGGTTCACTTCCGGCCGGAAATTGGCGATGTGATAAATGGCGCCCGGGCTTTTGTACCACAAGTTGCGGTCGCGCAGCCGCGCCCGCCAGTCCTGCTTTTGGATATACACGGTCTGGATGTACTTCATTTTCGTGGTCGCGATCGGCACGGCGAATTCATTGATCGCCAAGGCGGCCGTGGCCAGCACGCACGCCCAGAGCATGATCGGCGTCACGATCCGCGCGATCGAAACGCCGCCGGCTTTCATGGCCGTGATCTCGCTGTTGCGCGACATGATCGCCAGCATCAGCAGGGCCGCCAGCAGCGTCGAAACGGGCACGAGTTGGAAGATGATCGTCGGAATTTTGTACACGAAGTAGAGAATCACGTGGATCGTCTTGGGTTCGGTGCGATACATGCTGCCGGCGCGATCGATGAAGTCGAAGACCAGATACACCACGATCAGCGACGACAAACACAAGGCGAACAGCTTGAGGAACTCGCGCGAGACATAGCGGGAGATGATGCCGATCAATGTCCGTCCCCCGCCGCGCGTTCGAAGCCCAATTTGACGCGCAGCCACTTGCCGGCGCGCGCGGAGAGATCGCCCAGCACGTCGAGAATCCAAATCGGCTGCTCGCCGGCTTTTTTGACCAGCAGATAAAAGCCGAAGAGCGTAATCGCGGCGATCGGCGTCCACATCGCGACGATCGGGTGCAGCACGCCCTTCCAACCCAGGTTCTCGCCCGAGCGGAACATCAGGTAAAAAATGCACAACGAAACGATGGCGACGGAAAAGCCGCGGCTGCGGCCGGCGCGCGGCGGACTGATGCCCAGCGGCAGCCCGAGCAGGCCGAACGCCAGGCAGGCGAAAGGCATGGCGATGCGCCGGTGATATTCGACCCAGGCGCGGCGCATCTCGAACGAGTCGCCTTTCGCCTGCAACTCGCGCACGAGTTCCCTCAATTCCCACATATTTTTTTCCAGGTACGTGGCTTCGCCCTGGTCCTGCCCTTGCTGCTTCATGTTCACGCGCGCCCAGTAGCGGCTGAATTGCACCGTCTCGTACACTTCCGGATGTTCGGGGTCGATGCGGTGGCCGACGCCGTCGTCGAATTCCATCATCATCGCCGCGACGCCGCCGCCTTCGCCCATGTGGCCTGACTTGGCGACGACGATGAGCGGCGATTTGGTCTGGCGCTCGTCCGCCAGAAAGACGCCCTCCAACAGGCCTTGTTGCGGCGAAATGTGATGGACATAGAGCGTCATATTCTGCAGCGAGTCGTTGAAGACGTGCTCGACCAGGCCGACCGTGGCCTTTTCGCGGCCGAGGTCGTAGAGCATTTTCTTGAAATTCGCCTTGCCCCACGGATCGCCGAACAGCGACAACCACGCCGAGACCGCTGCCATGATCACGCTCAGCAACAAAACCGGCGGGTAGATCTGGTACAGGCTGACGCCGCCGGCCTTCATCGCCGTCAATTCGCTTTCCGACGACAGGCGGCTGGCCGCCATCAGCACCGACAGCAAAAAACTCATCGGAATCGTAAAAACAAAGAACGACGGAAAGATATACAGCAGGATGCGGCCGACGTCGCTCACGTCGACGCCGTAGGAGACGATCAACTCGGTCAACTTGAGCAATTGGAACATCAACAGGACGAAAGTCAGGATCACCAGGCCGATGAAAAACGGCCCGAGGACCTCCATGAAAACGTAACGAAACAGAGTCTTCGTCATGGGGCGGCAGTTTAGTCGGTCGGCCTGCGAAACGCCAGTCGGCGGTCAGTAGCCGCCGTGCGACTCATAGCTGTCGAAACGCGTGATTTCGTCGCGGAAACTGAGCGGCACCGTGCCTGTGGGGCCGCTGCGCTGCTTGCCGATGATGAGTTCGGTCTTGTTCGGCTCTTCGGCCGCGTCGTTGTAAACCGAGTCGCGATAGAGAAACAAGATCAAATCGGCGTCTTGTTCGAGCGAGCCGGATTCGCGCAAGTCGGACGGCCGCGGCCGTTTGTCTTCCCGGCTTTCCAACTGGCGGTTGAGCTGCGAAAGCGCCATCACCGGGCATTCCAGTTCTTTGGCCAGCAACTTGAGGTGCCGGCTGAGATCGGCGATTTCGCGTTCGCGGCTGTCGTAGCTGCGCGCGCTGCGGATCATTTGAATGTAATCGACGATGACCAGGCCGAGCGAGCCTTTTTCCGCGCGCAGCCGCCGCGCCTTGGCGCGGATCGTGTTGATGTTGACGGCGCCGCTGTCGTCCAGATAGAACGCGGCCTCGAGGATGCGGCTGGCCGCGTCGGTCAACTGCTTCATGTCGGGCTCGCCGAGTTGGCCCTTCATGACGCGGGCGATCGGCACGCCGCTCGGGCTGCAGAGAATCCGCAGGCCGATCTGCACCGCG
>CAZHPN010000012.1:0-56284 GCA_964534375.1 uncultured bacterium
CCGTGAACGGGTCAAAAATCTTGCCGGAAATCGGGAGCATTTCCGTTGGCGGCGACAAGTCGTCATCGGCCGGCGCCGTGGGCGAAGTGTCGTCGTCGAGCGGCGCCGTATCGTCATCGTCATCGCTCAGGTCGTCATCGTTGTCGTCGTTGTCATCGTCGTCGGGCGCGGCGTCGTCGTCAATCGGCGCGGAATCGTCGTCGGCCGGCGAGGTGTCGTCGTCGCCGGATTGGCAATTCGCCGGCGTCGGGTTCCCCGCGGAGGTGGTCGGCGAAAAGAGGAACGTAACGAAAGAGATTCCGCCAGCCATCAATTGGGGCAGACCGGATTGGAATCCCTCGAATCGCGACTAACACATCGTAAATAAAGAGCAAAGTGAGATACGCGAACGGCGCGAATTTGACGCCAGAGCCGCGCGGGAACCAGCCGCGGCAACGGGAAAACAGAAACTGGCGAAATTCCATCGCCAGCCAGTCGCTCAAAAAATACCGCTTTCCGCGGTCGCCAGCGGTTTTTGCGGCATCTTATGCCGATTGCCGAGCGTGGAAACGAATGTCGAATCAGCGCGGCGGTGGGAGTTCTCCATTCTCCATTCGCCATTTTGCGGGGGACGATCTCGTAAGAATCGATCCATTCGAGAAGATCGACAGTGTCTATAGATCCTATGCGTTCCATTCCTCCCGCAGCACATAATCAGCCGCAGCGCAGCGCCGCCGCCCGCTCGCCCAAAACAAAAAATGCGGGGCGCCGCTGGCGCGTTCCCCGCATTCGATGACGTGTTTCGTATTTTTTCCTTTTTCCTTTTTCCTTTTTCCTTCTTCCTTGTCCCGCCTTATTCCGGCGGCGCCGCCTCTTCCTCTTCGTTTTCCGCCGCTTTCTTGGTGCGGCGCGGCGCGGCCGGCTCTTCTTCGTCTTCGCTCGCCGGCGCCTTTTTGCGGCTTTCGGCGCGCGTCCCGCCCTCGCCCGACGAGGCGCGGTGGCCCGACCACGATCCGGGCGTGACGACGGCGTTCGGCTGCAGATAAACGTAGCGCAGCGCCATCGTCACCGCGTGCATCTGGTGCTGCGTCACGTCGATGCGCAGTTCGTGCCGTGTGTCGCCGTGTTTCGGCGGCTCGTCGGGGTACGCTTTCGGCGCGTTCATGATGCCGCCGTAGGCGACGGGGTCGTCGGTCTTGTGTTCCTTCAGGAACTCGTTGACATCCGGCAGCGGGCCGCCGATCTGCCAACTCGTCAGCTTATGGAACGAGCGGTCGATCGTGTACAGGATGTCGACCATGGCCGGCACGTCGGCGCGCGCCTTGGCGATGCGGTACGCGGCGATGAGGCCTTCCTGCGCGTAGGCGTGGTTGCGCGTGCGGGTGAGAATATTGTGGGTGTGGATCATCCACCAGGCGAGCGCCAGCGTGGTGTCGCCGAGCAGCTCGTAGTCTTTCCACTTGGCCTCGTAGTATTCGGCGAACGACATGCTCGACCACTGGTACGCGCCCTTGGTCTCGGCCGAATCCGCCTCTTCCTTCCACGCCTTGACCGTGTACGTCTCGGCCATCGACCGCGCGGCGCGTTCGATCGTCGGCACGAGGTTCGTATAGTTGAGCTGCCGCGCCGCCTTGCACATGCTCAGCAGCGTTTCGCCGTTGAAATACGGGCTGGTCTTCTCGGTCGGCCGTTGCTCGTCGAGGTAATAGGCCTTGGCGAACAGGCCGTCGCGCCGCTGCATCTTCTGCAGATACGCGAAGTAGCCTTCAAGATGGTCGGTGAGTTGTTTCTTGAATTCGGCCGGGATGTTTTTCTCGGTGCTGAGATAATCGACGATGGCCAGGTTGATCAGGGCCACGGTGCCCGTTTGTGTTTCTTTCTCTTCCTGATATTTGACCGTCAGCGTGTTGTCCGGCCCGGGGACCGTGTTGTCGAACCAATACTTGAAGCCCTTGAGCAGCGCCGCCTTCGCCTCCGCCGACGGTTTGTAGCGGTGGCAGATCGCGATGCCCCACAACGCCCCGGCCTGCCGCACCTGGTTGTCGTCCGGCACCCACGTGCGGGTCAGCCAGTCATACATGTAGTTGAAACTGCCGTCCGGCTTCTGATTGCGGATCATAAAGCCCGCGCCGAGGTCGAGCGATTTCGTCAGAATGTCGCGGTTCACCGCCAGCTTCATGTACGGCTGCACGTCCGCCGCGCCGGTCGGGATCTCCGAGGCGATCGCATCTTTGTGCGCGTCCCACCGCAGCGCCTCGTGGATCTTCTTCATCGCCGCCGGAAAATCGTCCGGCAGCGTCGCGACGTCGAGCGGCATCGGCAGGTTGTCGGCGTTGGCGGCGTGCTTGCGCTTCGAATGTTTTTTGGCCTTCTTCGCCAGCAGCCGCTTTTCCGCCCGCTCCGTCGTGATGCGCTGCACGCCGACGAACGCCAGCGCGGCCACCAGCGCGACCACCATCGCCAGCAGCGCGTAAAAGACCATATTTTGCTTGCCGGCCGGGGCGGCGGGCGGCCTGGCCGGGGTTCCCGCGTTCGGCGAATGATTCATTTTCTGACGCGATTTCTTGCCCATCAACGTCTCCCTAATAGATGTCGTCGCCCGGCTCGCCCGCCGCGGCGGCTCAGGCCGGCTTTTTCGGCCACAGGTTCATATCGTGCAGATTCACGACGATCAGCCAGCCCGTGACGGCCAGGAAGCACAGCCCGAGCAGCCAATCGAACATGATGAATCGCGCGTATTCAAAGCGCTGCGACAGCGCGTACGCGTACCAGCCGGCCGGCACGATAAACGCGGTCAGCGCCGGCAACAAGGCCGGCGACCAGCGTTTGCCGGCCTTCACCCGCCAAAACGGCAGGATCGACAAGATCGACCAATAGTAGTGCGACGGCACGAGAAAGATGTACACGAGCATCGTCGAGAGCAGCAGCGCGTTGAGGTTGCTGCGCCGCCAGACCGCCGCCAGGAACAACGCCAGGAACAGCACCGCCGCGGCGTAGTACGCGCCGCTCTGGCCCTCGTAGCTCCGCTTGCGCGCTTTCTCCGACGTCTCGAATTCGTCGCCGAGGCGGTGCGTGAAAATGTGCTGCAGGCCGACGCGGCCCTGGCCGAAAATCATTTCATAATTGTGCGTCGTGATCTTCTCGCGCCATTCCGTCCAGCCGCCGAGCCCCTTGCCCGACGTCGCGCCGACGCCCAGCCCCAGCAGGCACACCGCGGCGAAGGCGATGCCGAATTTCCAGGTGAATTGGTCGAGTTTCTTCTCGGTGACCAGCCGCCGCACGGCCGGGAACGCCAGGCCGCCGACCAGCAGCAGCGGAAACACCTTCGCCATCGTCGCGTAGCCCAGCGCGATCGCCGCCGGAATCGGCCGGCGTTTTTGCACGAAACAGACGCCCAGGACGATCGCCGCGATCCAGTCGTATTGGATATAGCCGCCGATCAACCGCGGCGGATTGAACGGCAGCAGCGCAAAGCACAAAAACGCCAGCATCGACGCCTCGGCGCCGAACGCCCACCACGCCGCGGCGATCATGATGAAATAGAGCGCCAGGTCGAGCGAGACGGCGATCGCCAGTTGCGCGGGGTTGGTCACGTCGAGCGCGCGGCTGAAAATCGCGCCGACCGCGTTCCAGAACGGCGTCGGGTTGTAGCCGCGATCGGCGAGGATGCCGCCCCATTGCCGCCGCGGCTCCTTCGCCAGCAAGACGTTCACGTCGCGTTTGAACTCGTCCCAGCGGGCGTCGGAGAAGCCCGGCGCGCGCTGGGCCGGCACGATCTCCGGCACCGGCTTGACCTGGTAGTCGGTCATGTCGCGAATCGCCTTCACGTCTTTGAGCCAATTGCGGCCCTCGCGGTCGGCGACGATCGTCTGCGGATACAGGCCCGTATAGCCCAATTCGGGGAAGTATTTCGAGCCCAGATAATAGTGATAAATGTTCCAGGTGCGGACCGCGCCGCGGCTGTACATCCGCCCGATGGTTTGGCGGTTCTCGTGCCAGAGCGTCCCGACGAACAACACCAGCAGCGCGACGACGAACAGCGCCCGTTCGCCCGGCGTCTTCGGCTTGAGAAAATAGCGGCCGGCGACGTAGATCGCGGCCAGCGCGCAGACGAGGAAGCCGAACCCCTCGGCCGCCACGCCGCCGCCGAAGATGAGGACCAGCAGCGTTGCCGCCAGAAAGCCCGCCGCCGCGATGACGACCGACCGGCGCGTCGTCGCCGCGGTGAACTTCCACAAGTTGATCCAGAAGATCTTCGTGCGCGCCATTTGCAGAAACGGCCGCCAACGGTCGATCGGCACGATCTTATTGAGCCAACGCGGTGTCATGTTCGTCACGCTCGTCCGTGTGGATGCGGCCGGCCCTTACGCCGCCGCTTTCTTCGCTTTCTTGCCGAACGCCAGGCCCAGCCCGGCGACCAGCGTCACGACCAGATAACAGGCGATGCCCAGCATCGCAATCAGCAACATGCCGTAGTCGCGCGAAATAATCGACGCCAGCACCGTGCCGAACACCGACCCGGTGACGGTAATCGCCCAGCACCAGGCCAGCAGGCGCTCCTGGTCCGCCGCGTAAGCCGCAATCGAGAGCGGCACCACGTGGCCCAGGAAAAAGCCGAGCGCCGCGAACGCGACGAACGCCACGGGCAGCAGCCCCTCGAGCGGCAACCAGAGCAGCAAGCCGTGCGCGAAGATCGGCGTCAACACCAGCAGCAACAAGGCGCCGGCCGCGGAGACCGCCGCATACCGCGGGATCGCCGCCTCTTTTTTGTCTTCCGGAATGCGGCCCGAGTGCAGGCTGCCGAGGCCCGCGCCGAGGATCATGCCCGACAAAATCACAATCAGCGCAATCGTCGGGTGCTGCATGTAAAGCTGATATTTGTACATGCCCGTCATCTCGACGAACATGAACCCGAGGCCCGTGCAGACGAGAATGACAAACAGTCGCGGGTCCAGCCGCACGCGCTGCCCGGCGTCGCCCTTGCTGACCACGAACGGCAACGCCACGAAGATCGCCGCCAGCGCCGACATGATGATCAGCAGATCGACGTAGAGGCCGCGGATCATCACTTCCTGCTGCGTCTTGCCGCCGCGGAAACCCGAGCCGTACATGAACGGCCGGTCGTCGTTGGTCGGGTTGTTGAAGGACGGCCGATTCCGCAGGTTCGCCAGGAGGCCGACCAGCGGTTTGGTCCGCTGGCACATTTGCCGCACCGGCCCGAGCCATTTCGCGTCGGGCTGCCAGCGTTTCAAATCGGCTTCGGCGATCAGGCCCGCCGCGAGCGCCGGCCGCAGGTCCGGATACTGCACCGTGATGTCCGCGCCCGGCTTCGTGTCGGCGAGGCGCATCATCTGCACCAGTTCTTCCTGCGTGAGCGGCGCCTTCGTCGCCATCACCATCGACCGATAACCGTACCCATACGGCTGCAGGAAAATGACGAAATGATCTTCCGGCTTGTCGATGCCCTCGTAGTGCATGCCGGCGATCACCGACCGGAAGCGGCAGCTTTTGTCGCCGCCCGTCGGCGAGGTGTCGCGCGAGAAGAACGAGTAGCACAGGTAGCCGTCGGGCCGCAGGTGCGACAGGTACTCGGCGAACGCCTCCTGCGTGAAGATGAAATACGGCGACCAGGCCTGCGCCGCGAGGCCGGCGAGCGTGTGGAAATTCACTTCCAACATCTCGATCACGTCGTAACTCTTGGTCGAACGTTTGACGACCGAACGCCCGTCGGCGATGTACGGGTGGACCGTCGGCAGCAGGTACGGGTTGCCGGGGTCGTCTTTTTTCTTATTCATGATGTCGCGGACGATCGGCCCGGCGATTTCCACGGCGTCGATGTCCTTCAGGCCGAGGTGGTCGGCCATCATCACTTCCTGGCCGCCGCCGGAGGCGATGATCAGCGCCTTGCCGCCGCTCTTCATCTGGAACGGCAGCGTGTACATGTCGCGGTCGTACTTCTTGTATTCGGCTTCGTCTTCGTGCGCGTAGAACGTGCGCGAGGTGTTGTCGATCGTGTACATTTCCTCGCGCGCGCCCGCTTCCGACATCAGCACGACGCGGGCCATCGGCGTCCAGTATTCGCGCTCGACGTGCTTCTCGGCGAACCCCGCCGGGTGCCGAATCTTGAAGCCGCCGAAGGCCGTCAGCAGGGCCATGATGAGCACCGGCCCGACCGCGACGGCCGCCGTCGCATTGTCGCGGAGCCGCGTGGCGATCAGGTAGGCGGCGGGCAGCACGATCAGCAGCACGACCGTGGCGATCGTGCCGGCGAGGCCCAGCGGGTACAGCAGCAGCGGAATCGTCACCGCCCCCGAGGTCGCCGCCAGCAGATCGACGCCGTAATAAAGCGAGAAGCGTTTCGGCGCGTGGCGGAAAATGAAGGCCTGGATGTAGCCGGCGATCAGGAACGGCAGAAAGACGATCGGCACGACGCAATACAGCTTCCACATCGCAAACATTTCCGGGTGGAGCATGAGCATCGTGCTGCGCTTGTTGAACGTGGCGTCCTGCGCGACCTTGCCCGTGTCCGGGTCTTCCAGAATGCGGGGAATGAACTCGATGTGCAGCAGCACGAAAAACGAGATCACCACCGCCAGCGCCAGCGCCGCGAGCAAGTAAATCTTGACCTGGTCTTCTTTGTCCTCGGGCGTTTTTTTGCCGAGGTACGCGATGATCGCGCCGGCCCCCGAGCCGAGCAAGGTCAACGAAATCGCCAGGAACGAGTGGCTCGAGAACAGCACCACGGAAAACACGCGGGTCAACAGCACTTCGATGCCCAGCGTCGCCATCGAGACGACGAACAACACCGTCAGACTGATCTTTTCTCTCATTACTCGCCTTTATGCCGCCGGCCGGCGACGCTCCTAAAGAGCAAACCGGATTCGCCGAGCGGCAGCTCGAAATAACAACTCTTCGCTGGACCGGCGACCCGATGGCCCAGTCGGCTAAGGACCGTACTGTATTGGAGACACGGGGGAGAAATCAATGGTCAAAAGAGGGCGTGTACACTGCGGCGCGTGGGCGTTTACGGCCTCACGCGGAGACGCAAAGAGCGCGGAGAAGACATAAGGCGGCCTCGCGTCGCTCCGCATCTGAACCTGCCACGCGAGTTGGCATGGCGACTCCGCGAGACGCTCTCGCCGAAAAACGACGCCACCGTTACGTTGCTTGCGACCGAAGACCGCGCTGTGATTTTCGCCGCGGTTCTGGTACATTGAATTGTATTTTCTGGAGGGAGCCTCCTTGCGTCGAATCTGCGTGGCGGCGATTGCGCTGGTGGCGATGATGGCCGGCACGGCCTGGGCGCGGTCGATCGTGATGATCGACAAGCGGCAATCGACCGGCGTCGGGTATCCGATCGAGACCACCAATCAGGTGAAGTTGCCCGACGGCAAGGTCGCGCAGTTGATAACCTGCTGCGGCCTGGCCCGCGACGATTCGGCCATTTACACGGTGCGCGACGCCGACGGCTACACGATCGTCGACCACAAGTTCGCCGGCGGGCGGTTCGTGCTGACCGGCGAAGGCCGCCTGATCTGGGTGCAGAAAAGCGGGCCGTCGCTGACGATCACCTTCCACGACGTGCTGCTCCGGGTCATCAAGCAAATCAACCTCGTCGACGTGCGCTCGCTGGTGTTCGGCGACAAGGGTTCGGTCGCGGCGCTGATCAAGCTGGCCGACGGCCCGGTGCTGCGCATCTACGACAGCGAAGGCCAAAACCGGTGGGAATTGAAAAACCCGCCGCTCGGCTCCGTGTTTCTGCTGCCCAAAGAGACCCACGTGGCCGTGGCCGCCGACAAAAAGCTCTCGGTCTATCCCCTGCGCGGCGGCGAACCGCAGACGCTCGACGCCGGCGGGACGATCCAACTGATCGGCTCCGACGCCGCGCAGACGACGCTCATTGTTTCCGTCGATCTGCCCACCGGGCCGGAAGTCTGGGCGCTCGATCAAGCCTCGCTGGCGCCCAAATGGAAGCACCCGTTGACCGACACCGTCGACAGCCATTGCCGCAGCGTGGTTGCCGATTTGTCGCGCACGCTGCCGATCCACCGCGTCATCGCGTTGCTGCTGCGCTGCCCGAGCGAGCGGCGGGCGTATTACGCGGTGCAATTCCTGACCGAAGACGGCCAACTGCTGGGCCAGGAAAAGCTCGGCGAACGTGTGGAGACAACGTTCTTCGAAGTGAAGAGCAACATCGCGATCGTCTCCGACGGCTTCCTGTACAATTTCGCAGTGAAGGACTAGCGGCCTTCCCAGGATTTTTTCAGCGCGAAGGCGCCAAGAACCTGACGCGGCCCGTCCGAGCCCCAAACAAAATCCACAAATGTCGGCAGTGGCCGCCGCCTTTCGCGGGTCAACGTGCCACGAGCGACATTGGGGACGGCTCGCGCCTGCCTGGCTTCTGCCCGCCGTCTTCCTTCTTCCTTCTTCCGACTTCCGATTTCTGGCTTCTGACTTCTGACTTCTGGCTTCTCGGTTATCTTGATATCAATTTGCGCCCGCAAACGGCGCGGAACGTCATTTTCCCCATGGCGATGAACGATATATGGTCGCGGTCAATGGGCCGAATTAGGTAAAATTACGAAACAAAGCCAATTTCCCCTACTGCTCTACGCGCCCGAAATGCAGGCAACCGTCCAGGTATTCCTGCGTGACCTTGCCCTGCTCTTCCAGCAATTCGAGGTAGCTGACAACTTCGGAGATCCACAGGAACAGGTCGAAGTCGGGCAGATCGGGGGCGATTTCGAGCGCCAGTTCCCAGGGCGTTTTGGGCCATGTCGCCAGCCGCGCCAGCAGTTCGTCGCAGCGGCGGTAGTGGTGGCGCAGCGTCTTCTCGGCGGCGACGCGCAGTTGCACAAACGGCTCGCCGTGGCCCGGCAGCGCGAGCGTCGCCTCGGAATTCATCAGCCGCTTGAGGGTCTTCATGTGCATCAACACGACCCGCGGCCGAACGTCTTCCGGCGACGGCGGGCGGGCCATCAGGATGCTCGGGGCGACGCGCGAACCGAGGGTGTCGCCGACGAACAGCAGCCGGCGCTCGGGCGACTCGAAGCAGGCGTCGTGCGGCGTGTGGCCGGGCGTGTGCATCACCTTGAGGGTGAAGTCGTCGAAGGGGATTACGTCGCCGTCGGCCAGCGGCAGGTCGAGGTCGACGCGGCAGCCGACCTTTACGTAGTCGCGGCCGGCGGCCATGAACGAGGCGATCCGCTGCTGGGGCGCGCCGCAATAGCTGAGGAAGTGCTTGAAGTAGTTGTCGTTCGCGTCCCATTCCAGGGAAATGTCTTGCAGGAACGGCCGCGCGCCGGCGATGGCGGCCAGTTGCGCGCCGGACTCCATCTTGATGCGCGCCGCGAGGCCAAAGTGGTCGATGTGCGGGTGCGTGATAAGAATCCGCTTGATGTCCGCGAACGAATACCCGATCGACTGCAGGTGAGCGTGCAACTCGCCGGCGACGGCCTCGAGATTGGGCCCCGTGTCGATCAACGTCGGCCGGTTGTCGGCGATGAAATATACGTTCGTGGCGCCGACCGGAAAAGGCGTCGCCAGGCTAAAACAGTAGATTTGATCGTCGATTTTTTTGAAGCGCTTAGGCGCCATCGGTCGCCCGTTTCGTGCGGTTGCCTCACGGCGCGGCAAATTCGCGCTCATGCCGTTTCTTTTTTCTCCCCCGTCGTGGAACCTGCGCCGAACGACGGCGCATTGTTGTCGTTTCGCCGTGGATTGGCAAGCGAGAATCCCGGCGCCTTGTTCGCCGGCCACTCGGCCTTGCCGTGCCGCCGCGTCGGCGCAGGCATTGGCATTGGGCGATGAACGTGGTAAACACCAGAATGGCAACCACAATTCGAGAATACCATGGCGTCGATTTCGCGGCGAAACATGGACAAGGCCCTCCGTTTATTGGAGGGTTTCCGCGATGCGGCTATCGTCGCGAATGGGGCCGTCAAGGTCGTCTACGCCAACGCCGCGGCGCGAGCATTGTTCGCCGACCCCGATCGCGAATTGGTCGGCGCCCCGCTGAAGTCGCTGCCCGGGCTGGTTGACTATCCGAATCTCTTTCGCCAATCAAAGCAGGAGCTTAAGGGCCGGCAGCGCTGGGAGGCTCCGGATTTTTCCGTCGGCCGCACGCGCACGTCAACCGACATCGTCGTGGAACGGCTCGCCAATTACTTCGCGGTCGAGTCCGGCACGTTATGGCGCTTCATCGACAAGAAAGGCCAACGCCCGGTTCCAAAAATGTGGACGGAATCGGCCGAGATGTATCGCGACCTCACGGAGCTGGCCAGCGACGGAATCTGCATCGTGCAGGACGCCGTCGTGCGTTTCGCCAACCCGCAACTTTGCCAAATGTTGGATCTGCCGATTGAGGAGTTGGTCGGCTCCGATTTCCTGGATCATATCGACCCGACGGCGGCCGGGCCGCTGATCGAACTGTACTACCGTCACCTGCAAGGCGAGCGGAGCTTGGGCATCGTCGAGTCGCGGGTGAAGCGGAAAGACGGCGCGGCGCTCGACGTGGAAATCGACGCCGGCATCATTCCGTTCGAGGGCCGCGACGCCACGTTGGTCACGCTGCACAACGTCAGCGACCGCAAGCAGGCCGAAGCGGCGATGCACTATCGCAACGAATTGTTGGCCTTGCTGGCGGACATCGCCGGCCGATTCGTCGCAGTCGACTTCGCCGATTTCGACGCGCAAATTCGCGAAGCGCTCGCCGTCATCGGCAAATTCTTCGCGGTCGATCGTTGCGCTGTCTACCTATTTCTCAACGCGGGCGATCGGAAGGACGTGCTGATCGAATGGCTCGCGCCGGACATTCGGCCGGTCAACCTGCGCCGGCCCGGTCGGTATCTGGATGCGTTTCCGTGGGCCGCCGAGAAACTCGGCGGATTCCAACCCGTCATTTTCAACGACGCGAACGTCGCGCCGCCGGAGGCGGCGGTCGAACAGCGAATCTGGAAATCGCTCGGCGTCAGAGCGGGCGCGATCATGCCGCTGATCGGCGGGGAAAAACTGGTCGGCATGCTGAGCTTGGCGGTCCTCGGCCGCACGCGCACGTGGACCGCCGAAACCGTCACGACCCTCAAGAATATCGCGGCCGTCCTTAGCAGCGCGGTGGAACGACGACGGGTCGACCAGGCCCTGCGCGAAAGCGAAGAGCGCTACCGGCGGGTGACCGAGAACGTCCAGGACATCATCTGGAGTTACGATCTGACGACCCGCCGTTTCCAATACGTGTCCCAGGCGGCGGAACGGCTGCTGGGATATCCGCCTGAAAAAGCCGGCTCGATGACCCTTTCGGATATTTTCCCGCCGGACGCCCTCAAAAAAGTGACCGCGGCGTTGGACGGGCTGCTCGGCGATTGGCCCACCACCGGAAAAGTCATCATTGAGGCGGAGCACAAGCGCGCCGACGGAACGCTCGTGCCGCTCGAAGTCATCGGCTCGCCGATTGCCGACGCCGCGGGCCGGCCGGTCCAGATCACCGGCACGTCGCGCGACGTCACCGAACGCAAGCTGGCCGAAAGAGCGCTGGCCCGTCGCTACGAACTGCTGAAGATTATCACCGAAACGGCCACTCGCTTCATCGCGGTGACGCCGGCCGAACTGGACGCCGCGATCGAGGAAGCGCTCGGCGCCGTCGGCCGCTTTGTCGAGGCCCAGCGCGGCGTGGTCTACCTTTTTCGGGAAGGCGGCGAAATTGCCGACAACACGCACGAGTGGCGCGCTCCCGGTCTGCCGGCCGCGAAGGAAAGCCAGCAAAACTTGGTCGCCGGCAAGAACCCGTGGCTGCAGCGGCACGTAACGAATCTCGAACCGTTGCGCGTGCCGAATGTCGACAAAATGCCGTCCGAGGCGGCGCCGGAAGCGGCGGCGTGGCGCGCGCTCGGCATCAAAGCCGCGGTCGGCGTTCCGTTGGGCCGGCACGGGGCGGCGATCGGACTGCTGGGCCTGATCGACACCCGCGGTCCGCACGAGTGGGACGACGAGACGATCGCGTTGCTCCAAAATATCGCGGCGATCTTCGTCAATGCCCTTGAGCGCACGCGGGCCGAGCAGGCGTTGCGCGAGAGCGAAGAACAGTACCGGATGCTGATCGATCTCTTGCCCGAGATGGTCGCGTTGCACGACGGCGAGGTCATTCAATTCATCAACGAAGCCGGCTGGCGTTTGCTCGGCGGCGACCGCGCCGACGACGTGATCGGTCGAACCGTGCGCGAATTCTTCCACCCCGACAGCCACCGCGTCCTCGTCCAGCGCATGCGCGATCTGGCGAACGGCGACGCGGCGGCGCCGTTTGTGGAAGTCAAATATCAACAGCTCCACGGCGGCGTCGTGGACGTCGAGGCGGCGTCGGTGCCGCTGGTGCGCCACGGACGACGCGCCATTCTCTCAATCGCTCGCGACATCACCGAGCGAAAACAGGCGGCAGCGACGCTCGCCTACCGCATCGAACTGTTGAAACTGATCACCGACATCGCCACTTCGTTCATTTACCTGGAGCCCAACGCGATCGACGCCGGCATCGAAAAGGCCTTGGAAATCGCCGCGCGATTCGCCGAGGCCGATCACGGGTTCGTCACCTTGTTCCGCCTCGACAGCCGGTTCGCCGATTGCGCCCACGAGTGGTCGGCGCCGGGCCTGAAGTCGCAAAAGGACTTCAGCCGGAACCTCGCGCGCTTCCCCTGGCTGGCGGCGCAAATCAGCGAACGCCGGCCCGTGCTGATCCACGACATCCGCGAGATTCCGCCGGAAGCGAAACTGGAAAAGACGCTGATCGAAGCCGCCGGCGTCGCGTCCGTCGCCGTCGCGCCGATGGTCTTTCAAGGCCGAACGGTCGGTTACGTCGGCTTCATCAACACGACGCAGCCGCGCCACTGGGACGAAGAAACCGTCGCGCTGCTGCAAAACATTGCCGCGATTTTCGTGAACGCGTGGGAGCGGGCCCGCGCCGAGCGCGCTTTGCTGCAAAGCGAGCAGACCAGCCGCGCGTTGTTGGACGGCGCGGACGATTTGGCGCTGCTGACCGACCGCACGGGCCGGATCGTCGCAGTGAACGGCGTGGTGGCGCGCACGTTGAACGTCCCGCCCGAATCGTTGATCGGCAAAGACGGCGTGGGCTTGCTGGCGCACAGCGCCAGAGAGTACGCGCGCGAGGTGATTGCGCGGATGTGCGGGGCGGGCCGGTCGATCCGCGAAGAACGCCAATTCGCCGACCGTTGGTTCCTGGTGTCGGTGAATCCGGCGGTCGACGACCGCAGCCAAGTGTCGCGTTTGGCCGTTTACGCTCGCGACATCACGGACCTGAAGGCCCGCGAAGACGAGTTGCGGCGGGCGTTGCGCCAGGCTCAAGAGGCCGAACTCCTCAAAACCCGCTTCCTGGCCAACATGAGCCACGAAATCCGCACGCCCTTGAATCATGTCATCGGCATCACGTCAATACTTCTGATGCAGCCCGATTTGGCGGTGGCGGAACGCACCGGGTATCTCAAAATTGTCAAACGCGGCGGCGAGTCGATGCTCCACCTGCTGACGGCGATTCTCGATCTGTCGAAGATCGAATCGGGCAAGTTGGAGCCGACCTGCCGGCCCTTTGCCTTCCGCGACTGGCTCGAAGAACTGCGCGAGCGCTGCACGGCCCAGGCGAACATTCGTCGCCTGCATTTCAGTTTCACACTGGATCGCCGGTTCCCGGAACGGCTCTCCGGAGATCGAGGCATGCTGGAGCAGGTGCTGAACAATCTGCTGGAAAACGCGTTCAAGTTCACGAAAAAAGGCCAGGTCGACTTGCAGGTGGATCTGGTGAACGAAAACGATGACCAGGTCGAGGCCTCCTTTAGGGTGACCGATACCGGCGTCGGCATCGCGGCCGAGCATTTAAACAAGGTGTTCGAGTCGTTTTTTCAGGTGGACAACTCCTCGACGCGGGAGTTTGCGGGCGCGGGTCTGGGCCTGACGATCGCTCGCGAAACGGCGCGCCTGGTCGGCGGGGACATCACCGTCGCCAGCGATATCGGCCGCGGCAGTTCCTTCCGCTTCGTCTGTCCGCTGCGACGCGACGCCTCGCCCGGACCCAGTCCGGCGCCGAAATCGTGAGCGTGAGTCCGGATCGCTGAATTCTGCGTTCACCGCAGGCGTTGCAATTTGCGCTGTTTGTTGGCTTTATCCAATATCTTGCGGACTTGCTCGACGCTGACGGGTTTGGACAGCACGTAATCAGCGCCGGCGTCGTTGAACTCCCGTTGCCGGTCGTCGTCCACGTAGGCCGAGACCACCGCCACCTGCACCGGGAAATCGATCTCCAACTTTTTCAGGTCGCGCAGGAACAAGAGGCCGTCGATTTTCGGCATCATGTAGTCGAGAAAAATCAGGTCCGGCTTGAATTCCTTGACGCGCACCAGCGCTTCGTAGCCGTTCCAACACCATTCAATGCGGGCCTCGGGGGCTTGATGCTGCACCATTTTTTCGACGATTTCCGCCGCCACCTCGTCGTCTTCGATTATCAGCACGGAAAATGGAGTCATCTGCCCCTCCTCCCCCACGCAACGGTTGCGACTACCGGCGCTCCCACTCGCGGGCGCGGCGACGTTTGACTTGCAACAATTTCACCTCGCGCCGAGCCTCTTCATTTGCCGGGTTAACTTCGTTGGCCCGCCGGAAATACGCGCCCGCCAGACTGTCTTTGCCTTCGGACTTGAAAATGCGCCCGAGAAACAAGTACGCCTCGTCATTCGAGTCGTCGTAGGTGATCGCCAGTTTGAGCATTTCCTTGGCTTCGTACGTAACCGAGATGTCCTGCCGGCCGGACAACTCGAACATGCACCACGCTTTCAACGCCAAGCCCTCGGAACTGTCGGAATTGATCTCCAGCACGCGATCCAAAAAATGCTGCGCCCCGCGATAATCCTCGCGGTTGAACAACGTGCGGCCTTCCAGGAGATTGTTTTCGAACGCTTCCAAATCCCACTCCGGATAGCGTTCGGCGCCGACCGGCTGAATCACGTACTGCGCCCATTCGCCGTCGGCGGCCTGCGGCTGAACAACGGACGGCGCCGGCGCATCGAACTGCAGCCCGCCTGCGGCTGTCAACAAAAACGCCAGCCGCAATTGCGTATCATCGCTCTCGGCGGGCGCCTGGCGAATCTGCCCCACGGTCTTGCCGACAAGTTCCAGCCCGAGCGCGCGGAGCTCGGGCGCCAGGCGCAAGTCGGCCACGGCGCGGTCGAAAATGTCGGCGCGGCGAAAAGGCTCGTCGTCGCCGCGATTGCGCGCCAAGATGTGCGCCAATTCCAGCGGATCGGCGTACGTCAAAAGCCCGTTCTTCAGAATTTCGATCAACGGCACGGGGTCGATGCTGAATCGTCGTTGCGTCAATCGCTCCGGCATAAAATGGAAGGCGCTGCCGGTCCAGATCGGGGAGAAGGCTTGCAAGACCTTTTCGATCTTCTGCCGCGCGACGTACTGGTCCGCTTCGTTCGGCTGCAGAAGATTCATTTGCACCATGGCCTGGCTCTGAGTGATGTTCTTCTCGATCGCGACAGCGAACGCGCGGTCGCCGTCCTCCTCGGTAAGAACCCCGAGTTGCGCCAGATATCGCCCGAATGTGTCGTCGCGCAAATAGTTCGATTCGATCTCGACCACGGACCGCGATTGCACCAGGATTTTCAGTTGCCGCCGCTCGCCTTTCAACCGCAAGACGCCCGATTCGCCAAAGTTGGCCAAATGCAGCAACAACCGCGCCAGCGAGGCCGGCGACAGTTTGCCGCGCCGCCACGGAATCGCCTGGATCATGCCGTTCGGGGCGAGCGGTCCGGCCAACCGCTGCGGCAGGCTGAGCGGACGATCCGGACCTGCCATCCACGCTTCGACCCGGCTGACGACGGCGCCAAGGTCGGCGGGCAACTCGATCAGGTCGTCGGCGGAAACGCGGAAACCCGCACGTTCCATGTCGGCCAACGGCGGCATGCGCGACGAAACAAGCAGGAACGGCACGCGGCCGAGGCTGTCGTGACTCTTGAAAAGTCGCGCCAATTCCCAGCCTGACATGATCGCCGTGTCGTCTTCGCAGAGAATCACGTCGGGTCGGACCCGCAACGTCGTGTCGACCGCCGTGCGAACGTCCGTGCACACATGCACCTGCCAACCTTTCGCCGTCAACGGAGGCAAAAGCTTCTCGACAAGCCCGGTACGGGCGATCACCAATACGTCGGCCTTTTCCATTCGTTCCTTCCCGGAGCCGAAACGGCGTTTCCCGTCGACAGGACGCGCCGCCGAGCCGCCGTGGTTTCTTCACGCGCCGGTATATGGACTACCGCCGCGGGCAAAAAGTAAAATCACCCCTTGCCGACCCGGAGTTGGTCGGTTCGGCAGCAACGCGTGAAAATTCTTCGTCTTCGACGCGCAACACCCCGTTAAGGCGCGGAAATTACGACGACGAATACACACAAACATGTTTCCGGTGTTTCACTGCGAACCGCCTGCACAATAAGAAATTTTCCGGCGTTCGGCAAGCCGGAAATTTTCAAAATTTTTCGGACTCGTTTCTTACCGCGAGCGCGGGTCCGCGCGTCTCGCTCGGGGAACGAGGGATTTTGTTCAAAACATGGCGCTCGAGCCACCCGAGCGGCAGCAGCGTCAGGATCGTGCAGGCCGTAATCACGGCGGCGGTCAGCGGAAAACCGACGCCCGCGGCCACGCCGACGGCCGCCACAACCCAAATTGTCGCGGCGCTGGTCATTCCCGACACCGTGAAGCCCTGGTGGATGATCGCCCCTGCGCCGAGAAAACCAACGCCCGTGACCACCTGCCCCGCGATTCGCGTCGGGTCGTAGGCCATGTGGCTGGTCCGGGCGATCATGTCCGAAAGCATGGCGAACACGCACGAGCCGAGCGAAATCAGCGTGCAAGTGCGCAAGCCCGCCGCTTTGTGGTGGAATTCACGCTCCAAACCGATGATGCCGCCGCACAACAGCGAAGCGCCCAGCCGCGCCCAAAACGACCAATCGAGAAAAAACGGATCGGAGAAAAAATCCTTCATTGTCTCACCCGTCATGGCGCCATCTTACGCAGACCCAGCGGAAACCGCCAGAGCTTCCGCCGTCGTTCCGCAAGTTTTTTTGAGCGCGAAGTTGTGGTAGAGAAGGCGAATGGATTGCGGCCGGCGCGCGGGGCGCCTCTGGCCGAACCGTCACGAAAGAAGCGACGATGCTGGTGCACAAATTCGGCGGAACCTCCGTGGAAACCGCCGCCTGCATGGAAAACGCAGCCGAACTGGCGGCGACGCACGCACGCCCGGCGGTGGTCGTGACCTCGGCGATGGCCGGCGTCACCGACCAGTTGCTCGCCGTGGCCGAGGCGGCCTGCGCGCGCCGCGCCGCCGATGTCGAGGCCCTTTTCGCTGCGTTGCGCGACCGCCATTTCGCCGCCGCCGCCGAGTTGACCGGCGACGATCCGTTGCGCGCGGAATTGCGCCGCCGTCTGGACGACCTCGCGGTCGAATTGCGCCAGTTGCTGCACGGCGTCGGTTTGCTCCGCGAACTCACGCCGCGTTCGCGCGATCTGATCCTCTCGTTCGGCGAGCAATTCGCCGCGCTGCTGCTGGCGGCCGCGTTGCACCGGCGGGGCGCGGGTTTCCGCCCCGTCGACGCCCGCGAGATTATCCGCACCGACGACAATTTCGGCCAGGCGAACGTCGCTCTCGACGAAAGCCGCCGCCTGACGCGCGAAACTCTGCTGCCGCTCGACGAGCGCACGATTCCGGTTGTCACCGGCTTCATCGGGCGTACGGCCGAAGGCCTGACGACGACGCTGGGCCGCGGCGGCAGCGATTATTCGGCGGCGCTGGTCGGCGCGTTCCTCGACGCCGATGAAATCTGGATCTGGACCGACGTCGACGGCGTGATGACGGCGGACCCGCGCGTTGCGCCCGAGGCGCGCACGCTCGAAGCGATCTCGTATCGCGAAGCCGCGGAGATGGCGTTTTTCGGCTCGAAGGTGCTGCACCCGAGCACGATCATCCCCGCCGTCGCCGCGGGCATCCCGTTGCGCATCCGCAATTCGTTCCACCCCGAACGCCCGGGCACGCGAATCGGGCCGATCGGCCGCGAGCAATTCCAGGGCGTGAAAACCGTCACCTCGATCGGCGAGATGGCGATGGTCACGGTCGAAGGCAAAGGCATGGCCGGCGTGCCGGGCATCGCGGCCCGCGTCTTCGCCGCGGCGGCCCGCGCCGGCGTCAACGTGTATATGATTTCGCAGTCGAGTTCCGAGCAGAATATCAGCTTTCTCGTGCGCCGCGCGGAAGGGCCGGCGGCCGCGGCGGCGCTGGAAAAAGAATTCGAACCCGAGCGCTTGCGCAGCCGCATCGACCCGATCGACGTGCACGAGCCGGTCGGCATTCTGACGATCATCGGCGAAGGCATGCGCGGCACGCCGGGCATCGCCCAGCGGCTGTTCGCGGCGCTCGGCCGGCCGCGCATCAACGTGCTGGCCATCGCCCAGGGCAGTTCCGAATTGAGCGTGTCGGTCGTGGTCGCGCAAAACGACCTGCAGCGCGCCGTCGGGGCCGTACACACTCGTTTCGGCCTGACGCGCGACACCCACGTATTCCTGCTCGGCAAAGGCGCGATCGGCCGCGCGCTGATCCGCCAGCTTCTCGCCGCCCGCGCGCGGCTGCGCGACGAGCACGGCCTGTCGCTCAACGTCATCGGCGTCGGCGGCCGCACCGAATGGCTGTTCGATCCGCGCGGCCTGGACGACGACCGCCTGCGCCGCGTCGCGGCGGGCGAAGCGCTGGCGGCGCTCGGCGGCGAACCGCGGCCGCCCGACGAGGAAATCATCGACCGCCTGCGCCGGACGCAGCGGCTCGACGTGGCGCTCGTCGACGTCACCGCGGCGGAGACCGGGCCGTTGCAGCGCAGCGCCCTGCGCGCCGGGTTCCACGTGGTGACGGCGAACAAGCGGCCGCTGTCGGGTTCGCGGCAACTCTACCGCGAGTTGCGCGAGGCCGCGGCGAAACAGGGCGTGGGGCTGCATTACGAGACAACCTTCGGCGCGGGTCTGCCGGCGCTGTTCACGCTGCAGGATTTGTTGGCCACCCACGACCGCATCGAGCGCGTCACGGGTTGCTTTTCCGGCACGCTCGGCTTCATCTGCACGGGCCTGCAAGCCGGGCGGCCGTTCGCCGAACTCGTGCGCGAGGCGAAGGAACGCGGCTTCACCGAGCCCGACCCGCGCGACGATCTCGGCGGCCTCGATGTGGCGCGCAAGGCGCTGATCATCGCCCGTGAAATCGGCGCCGAAATGGAGACGGCGGACATCGATCTGCAAGGCTTGCTGCCGCCGGAGTTCATGGCGCTGCCGGACGTCGCGACATTCATGGCGCGCCTGCCGGCACTGAACGAGTCGTTCGCCCGGCGGTCCGCCGCGGCGCGCGAGGCCGGTCAGACGTTGCGCTTCCTGGCCGAGGTCACGCCAACGAGCGCCGCGGTCGGCCTGCGCGCCGTGCCGCTCGACAGCGCCGAGGGCCAACTGCTCGGGCCCGACAACATTCTCGTCTTCCAGACCGAACGCTATCACGACAACCCGCTGGTGATCCGCGGTCCGGGCGCCGGGGCTGAGGTCACCGCCGCCGGCGTCTTCGGCGACCTGCTCAAAGTGGCGAGGCGGGTGTGAGCGCCGCGGGCGACTGGGTCAGCGTTTTCGCGCCGGCGACGATCGCCAACGTCGGCCCGGGCTTCGATTGCTTCGGCATCTCGCTGGGCGAGCCGGGCGACATCGTCCGCGCGCGGGTCGTCGCGGAACCGGGCGTCAAAATCACCGCGATCCGCGGCGATGGCGGCGCCCTGCCCTACGAGGCCGAACGCAACACCGCCGGCCAGGCCGCGCTGGCGATTCTGGCGGGCGAAGGCGAATGGGCCGCGCGGCACGGCCTCGAGTTGGAAATCGAAAAAGGCCTGCCGGCCGGCTCGGGCCTGGGCAGCAGCGCGGCCAGCGCCGTCTGCGGCGCGGTGGCGGCGATGCTGGCTGTCGGTCACGCCACCGGCAGCGTGTACAACCGCGACCGCGTGCTGTTCGCCGCCGTCGACGGCGAAGCGGTGGCCTCGGGCGCCTGGCACGCGGACAACGTGGCGCCGGCCCTGTTCGGCGGCTTCACCATTGTGCAATCGCTCGACCCGCTCAACGTCGTGCGCCTCGAACCGCTGCTGCCGTGCCGCGTCGCGGTCGTCACGCCCGATTTCGTCGTCGAAACGAAACGCGCGCGCGAGGCATTGCCGAAATCCGTTTCGATGCGCGACGCGGTGGCCAACTGCGCCAACGCCGCAAGCCTCGTCGCCGCGCTGCTGACCGCCAACGGCCCCCTGCTGCGGGCCGCACTCGCCGATCGCCTGGCCGAGCCGCACCGCGCCAAGTTGATTCCCGGCTTCGCCGAGGCGAAACGGGCCGCGATCGCGGCAGGTGCGTACGGCTGCTCGATCGGCGGCTCGGGGCCGACGCTTTTCGCGTTGGCGCCCGACGAAGACGACGCCGAGCGCGCGGGCGAGGCGATTGTCGCAACGTTCGCGCGCCACGGCCTCACGAGCCGGCTGCTGGTTTGCGAGATCAGTCCGCTCGGGGCGCGACGGATATGACCGGCGGTATCTCTCGGCTGCAATGCATCGCCTGCGGCAAGACATACGACCCGCTCGAAGTGCGTTACCGGTGCGACGACTGCGGCGATCTGCTCGAGGTCGTCCACGATCTCGCCCGGCTGCGGCGCGAATTTCCCGATTTGCGCGACCGGTTCGACGCCCGTCTGGGCGAGCCGCGCCTGCCGTACGTCTCGGGCGTCTGGCGTTATCACGAAATGATTCTGCCGGATCTGCCGGCGGCGCAAATCGTGTCCAAGCCCGAGGGCAACACGAACCTCTACCGCAGCGCCAAGCTTTCCCGCGCGTTCGGGCTCGAAAATTTGTATCTGAAGCACGAAGGCGAAAACCCGACGCTGTCGTTCAAAGACCGCGGCATGACGGCGGGCGTTTCGTGGGCGGTGCGCCTCGGCATGAAAACCGTGGCCTGCGCGTCGACCGGCGACACGTCGGCGTCGATGGCGGCCTACGCGGCGCAGGTCGAGGGCATGCAGGGCGTGGTGTTCCTGCCGCACAACAAGATCAGCCCCGAGCAACTCGCGCAGGCGATCGGTTACGGCGCGAAGACGCTGGCGCTCGAAACGGATTTCGACGGCTGCATGCGCCTGGTGCGCGAGGTGTGCGCCCGGCATCCGATTTATCTGCTCAACTCGATGAACTCGTTCCGCATCGAGGGCCAGAAGGCGATCGGGCTCGAAACGCTGCAGCAACTGCGCTGGCGCGCGCCGGATTGGTTCGTCGTGCCGGTCGGCAACGCCGGCAACATCAGCGCGCTGGGCAAGGGCCTGCGCGAGGCGCGCGAACTCGGTCTGATCGACCGCCTGCCGCGCCTCGCCGCCGTGCAGGCCGCCGCGGCCGACCCGTTTTACCGCAGTTGGCGCGGCGGCTTCCGCGAAAAAATCACGTTGACGGCCGGGCCGACGCTGGCCAGCGCCATTCGCATTGGCGCGCCGGTCAGCCACGACAAAGCGGCGCGCGTCATCCGCGAGTTCGACGGCGTGGCCGAGGAGGCGACCGAGGAGGAGTTGATGGACGCCAAGGCCGCGGCGGACCGCGGCGGCGTCGCGGTCTGCCCCAACTCGGGCGTCGCGCTGGCGGGCCTGCGCAAGCTGCGCGCCGCGAACGTCATCAAAGCGGACGACACGGTGGTCGTCATCCTGACCGCGCACGGCGTCAAATTTTCGCAGATCGGCGTCGATTATCACACGGGCCGCCTGCCCGGCCTCGCCGCCGCGTCGCCGAATCCGCCGATCGTGCTGCCGCCGGATCTGGCGGCGATTGCGGCCGCCTTGGGCTTCTAAGCGGCAGCGGTCAGTCGTCAGTGGTCAGTGGTCAGTGGTCGGTGGTCAGTAAGCGGGGCGCCAAACTATGACGAATAGATTCCGCCTTGGTTCGACAAACAGTGCATTGGCGACGCTGTTTGTCACGGCCGTATCGTGCGCCCTGGCGGCGATCGCAATGGCGGACGAATTTGCCATCTTCGCCGGCGAGGCCGACGTGCCGTGGAAAGACGCCAATCGCGAAGCGGCGAAGGAGCGCGCGACGCGGCTGGCCCTCGCCCAGGCGCTGGAAGCCGCGCTGCCGCAGACGGCGCCGGCGGAGGAGCTCGAGGCGAAGGACGCGGAGATCAAGAAGCAAATTCTCGCCGATCCGGCCCGCTATGTGGTCAGCTTCGCGGTGCAGGCCGAGGAAACGCGCGGCGCGACACTGCACGTCGCGCTCGAGGCCCGCGTGCGGCTCGACGCGCTGCGCGAGGCCGTGCGCGGCATCCGCGTCGGCCCGAGAAAGGCCGGCAAAAAGCCGACGCTCGCGTTGATCCCGTTTCATGAACGGCCCGGCGGCTTCGCCTTCGCGCCCGAAATCGAGAGACCGCTGCGCGAACGCTTCGAGATCGCCAACCAGCCGCTCGCGCCGGCCGCCCTCGCCGAGGAATTGCTCGGCGCGCCGTCGTTCGCCAAGGCGCGCCGCGACCGGCAGTACAACGATTTCGCACGTGGGGCGGCGGCGAAGGGGCTGCAACTGGCCGCGCTGATCGAGTTGACCGATCAGACGCCGCCCGATAAACAGGCCGACTCGTGCGACGAGACGGCGGCGGTCAAGATTCTGGATGCGCCGGCCGCGGCGATGCTCGATTCGTTCGCGTACAAATTCCCCGCCGCCGGGTCGTGCGCGCAGGTCGCCGACGCGGCGGGGCGCGAGTTGTTCGCGGCGCTCATGGATTCGCTGGCGCGCAAGGGCAAGTTGCAGGAATCCGGCGCCGCGGCGGTGACGGTCGAGATTTTGGGCGTCGCGGATTACGACCGCTTGCAGCAGACGCAGACGCTGCTGCGCGGCCTGCCGTACGTGAAGAAGGTCGACTTGGTTTCGCTCGCCGCCGGCGGGCGCGTGCGCTTCGCAATCGTCTTCGCCGGGCCGCCCGCGCAATTGGCCGAGGAATTGGCCGCGGCGAAGACGCCGGGCTTTGCCTTGAAACCGCAGGGCCAAACGGGCAATGTATGGCAATACCTGCTGGAGGCGAGATGAAGGTTCGAATTGGGGACTGGGGATTGGGGACTGGGGATTGGGGTCGCCGGGCACGGGATTCGGGGTCCGGCATTCCGCATTCCGCGTTCCGCATTCCGCATTCCAGATCGGGACTGGTCGCGCTGGGCGTCCTGATTGTCGTTTTGCTGGCCGCCGCCTGCGCGATGCCCTTGCAGCGCCTCAACGCCGGGGCGCCGACGGTTAGCGTGCCGCTCGCCGTGAAGCCGGGCGAAGCGAAGGTCTTCCTCGACGGCGTGTACGTCGGCCACGCGGCGGATTTCACCGCGCTGAAAGACGGCCTGCCGATGACGATCGGCGCGCACGTGCTGCGGCTGGAGGCCGACGATTACCTCATGGAAACGATCGAAGTCATCACGCAGGCCAAACCGGCGCCGGTCGAAATTCGGATGCTGCTCCGGCCGAAAGAGAAAAAGTAGATGGACGAACCGGCGCCGCATTTCCTGAAGGAAATCTGGGCGAACAAATGGGTCAAGCTCGTGACGCTGATCCTCGCCCTGGCGACGCTGTGGCGTTTCGTGTTGCGCATTCGGCACGTGCTGACGGCGCTGGCCGTGGCGTGGGTGCTGGCCTACATCTGCAAGCCGCTGGTCGACCGGCTCGAACGGCGCGGCCTGCCGCGGTCGGCCGCCATCGGCCTGCTGTCCTTTTTCTTGCTGGCGGCGCTGGTCGCCACCGACCTGATCGCCGTGCCGGTCGTGGGCCGGGAACTCGCGGCGCTCGGCGATGACCTGCCGAGCTACGCCGACGCGTTGAACGCGATCGTGCCGCGCGTGGAAAGCGCGCTGCACATTGAACTGCCGCGCACTCACGACGAGTTGCGCGCCTTTGTCGGCGACAACCGCGAGACGATCGACAAGATCGCCAAGGCGGTGTATTCGCCGCTGACGCATTTCCTCAAGGGCGCGGTCACGGGCGTGATGGATTTCATCACCAAACTGCTGACACTGCTGGTCGTGCCGATCGCCTGGTTCTACCTGCTGCGCGACATGGGCAAAATCAACGACGGCGTGATCGAATTGACCCCGGCGCGCTGGCGCGGGCCGTTCGTCGAATTCATGAAGCAGGTCGACGAAATCGCCTCGAATTTCCTGCGCGGGCAGATCACGGTGGCGCTGATCCTGGCGACGTTATATTCGCTCGGCCTGTGGCTGATTTTGCATATTCCGCTCGGCCTGCTGATCGGCGTCGTCGCGGGTTGCGCGGCGATCGTGCCGTACATGGGCCTGATCGTCGGCGTCGTGCCTGCGTTGCTGCTGGCGCTCCTCAAATATCAGGATTGGCAGCACCCGCTCGGCGTCATCGCCGTTTTCGGCGTGGCGCAGGCGCTCGAAGGCAATCTGATCACGCCCAAGGTCGTCGGCGACAAGCTCGGGTTGCACCCGGTGACCGTCATCTTCGCGCTGCTCGTCTGGGCCGAACTCGCCGGTTTTCTCGGCATGCTGATCGCCGTGCCCGCGACCGCCGTCATCCAGGTGCTGCTGACGCGCTTGGTCCGCCGCCTCAAAGCGGCCGAAGCCGGGGGCGACGCGGCGGCGCGGTAACCCAGAAACGCGGAACGCAGAATGTTGAATGGGGAATGGCGAACGGCGACGAAAGCAATTGTGATGCCGATTCCGCGCCGCAACTGGATATTCTGTCTGGCCGCGGCGGTTGCCGTCGCGCTCGCCCTGCTCGGCTGGCGCGCTCTCAACAATCCGCATTGGTCGGCCTCGCTGGTTGCGCGTTTTGTCGACGAGCGCCAATCCGAAAAGCGTGCGCTCAGGCTCATTGACGGCGGCCAGTGGCGGCGTCTGCAAGACGGTCTCGACCTGCGCTGGCTGCGTTTCCGCCGGCAGGGGCGCTGGATTTCGACGATCGGCCTCGCCGCGCTGCGCGTCGATCCGGCGAAATTGGCAGTACGGATGGTCGCCGTGCCGGCCGACCGCCTCGGCGCGCTCGACATGGAAGCGCTGGCGCGCTCGACCGGCGCGCTGGCCCTCGTGAACGCGAGCTATTTCGAGCCCGATCTGAAGGCCATGGGTCTGCTGATCGTCGACGGCGAGACCGTGTCGCCGCCGCGCAAGGAAGGCTCGCTGCACCACGGAGTGTTTTTCATCCGCGGCGACCAGGCGTTCTTGCAGGAGCGCACCGACGCGAATCCCGAGGGCGCGACGCAGGCGTTCCAAGCCGGGCCGTGGCTGGTGACCGACGGCGCCGCGCAACGCCATTTCCGCAACGCCGACCTGGCGACGCGGCGCTCCGCGGTCGGCCTCGATCGCCAGGGGCGGGTCGTGCTGGCCGCCACCGAAACGCTGACCGGCGGCCTGACCCTGCCGGAGCTCGCCGATTGGCTCGGCGCGCTCGAACCGAAGGGCCTCGCGCTCTGGCGCGCGATCAATTGCGACGGCGGCGCCAGCACGCAAATGCTGCTGCGCCATCGCGCCGCCAGCTTCACCATCCGCGCGACCGTGCATCCGCCGGTGTATGTAGGGGTGTTTGCGCGCTAGCCAATGCATCGCCCACGAACTGCCTCGCGGCAGCCCGCGGCATTTTTTCCTTTTTCCTTTTGCCTTCCGGCAGCGTTCTAGCCATACGCCGCGCCGTGGTGTAAATTCCTATCGTTATTATAGGGCAGTGTCTTGCCGGCCGGCTCGTCGCCCGCCACGCGAAGCGGGCGTGGACCGCGGCCGGCGCGAGGCGATCCGGGAACACAAACCGACCAGGAGGTGAGAGCCAAATGAAACGCGCGTACAATTATTATGCGGGTCCGGCCGCGTTGCCGCTCGAAGCGATCGAGCAGGCGCAGAAGGAACTGTTGGACTTCGAGAACGCGGGCATGTCGGTGATGGAGATTTCGCATCGCTCGAAAGAATACGAAAAGGTCCACAACGAGGCGTCGGCGCTCGTGCGCGAGCTGTTGAACGTGCCCGAAAATTACAAGACGCTGTGGCTGCAAGGCGGCGCGAGCCTGCAATTCGCCATGGTCCCGATGAACCTGCTCGGCGGCGAGAAAAGCGCCGATTACGTGCTGACCGGCTCCTGGTCGAAGAAGGCGCTGAAAGAGGCGAAGCTGTTCGGCAAGACGCGTACCGCGGCATCGTCGGAGGACAAAGGCTTCACATACGTCCCGACGAAATTCGACTTCGACCCGAAGGCCGAGTACGTGCATGTGACGTCCAACAACACGATTTACGGCACGCAGTGGATGACGTTCCCCGACGCCGGCGCCGTACCGCTGATCGCCGATATGTCGTCCGATTTCCTCTGGCGGCCGTTCGATGTGAAGCCGTTCGGCCTGATTTACGCCGGCGCGCAGAAGAACCTCGGCCCGGCCGGCGTGACGTTGGCGCTGATCCGCGACGACGTGCTGGCCAAGTGCAACCCGAATCTGACGACCATGCTCAAATACGGCACGCACGCCGCGGAAAATTCGCTGTACAACACGCCGCCGTGCTTTGCGATTTACATGGTCCGCAACGTCCTGCGGTGGGTGAAAAAACAGGGCGGCCTCCAGGCGATGGAAAAGCAGAACCGCGCGAAGGGCGCGCTGCTGTACGGCGCGATCGACGGCTCGGGCGGCTTCTACAAGAACCCGAACAACGCGGCCGACCGCAGTTTCATGAACGTCGTCTTCCGCTTGCCCAGCGAAGAACTCGAAGCGAAATTCGTCGCCGACGGCAAGGCACGCGGCTTCATCGGCCTCAAAGGCCACCGCTCGGTCGGCGGCATCCGCGTGTCGATGTACAACGCCTGCCCGCTGTCGTCGATCGAAGAATTGACCGCGTTCATGAAGGAATTCATGAAGGCGAACGGATAGGCGCAGAGGCTGCGAGACTGAGAGGCTGAGAGGCTGGGAGGGTGGTGTAAGAGCGCCCTTCTGGGCGCGATCTCGGGCGCCTGTAAGTGCGCCCTTCCGGGCGCGATTTTACGAATCGCGCCTGGAAAGGCGCTCTTACAATTTAGGTAAAGGAGGGGGACTTGGCGGCTCGGTTCGACCCGAAATCGTTGAAACGAATCGTGATCAAGGTCGGCAGCAGTTCGATCGTGAACCCGGCCGGCCTGGTGCGGCTCGGATTTCTGGGCAAGCTGACGACGACCATCGCGCAGTTGCAGAAACAGGGCACGGCGACGGCGCTGGTCAGCTCGGGCGCGATTGCGCTCGGGGCGCGGCGGGTCGCGCACGGCAAGCGGCCCGAACGCGTGCAGGACAAGCAGGCCTGCGCCGCGGTCGGCCAGATGGAACTGATGACGCTCTACGAAAAGCTGTTTTCCTCTCTGCAATTGCAGACCGGCCAGGTGCTGCTGACGCGCGACGACCTGGAAGACCGCCGGCGCTATCTCAACGCGCGCGACACGCTGCTGCGTCTGCTGGGCCTCGGCGTCGTGCCGATCATCAACGAGAACGATTCCGTCTCGGTGGACGAAATCCAGTTCGGCGACAACGACTTTCTCTCGGCGCTCGTCGCCGGCCTGATCGACGCCGATCTGCTGATTCTGTTGACGGACGTCGAGGGCCTGCACGACGGCGATCCGGCGGTCGATCCAACGGCGAAAATCGTGCCGCTCATCGACGGACCGCTCGACGAGCTGCTCGGCCTCGCCGGCGAAAAATCGGGCGCGCTCGGCGCCGGCGGCATGCGCTCGAAGCTGTCGGCCGCGAACCTCTGCCGCCAGTATGGCATCCCCTGCCTGATCGCGCAGAGCAAGGGCAGCGTGCTCGAGCAGGCGCTGCGCGGCGAGGACGTCGGCACCTTCGCCGTGCCGCTGCCGAACAAGGTCGGCGGACGCGGGCGCTGGCTCGCCAAGGCGGCGGCCGTGCAGGGCGCGCTGACGCTCGACGCCGGCGCCACGAGCGCGCTGCGCGACGGCGGCAAGAGCCTGCTGCCGAAAGGCGTGGCGAAAATCGAAGGCTCGTTCCCGCGCGGCGCGGTCGTCGTGCTCAATGGCCCGGACGGCGGCGAAATCGGTCGCGGCGTCGTGCGCTACGGCAGCGAAGACCTGGCGCGCGTGCGCGGCCGGCGCGGCGACGAAATCGAAGGCGTGCTCGGCTTCACCTTCGGCGACGAGATCGTGCACCGCGACGACCTGGTGCTTACCGTTTGAAAGGGGACGCGCCGATGACGAAAAAAGAAGAGATGCACGCGCTGCTGGGCGCGGCGCGCGCGGCCGCGCGGCGGCTGGCCGTGGCGTCCACCGCCGAAAAAAATGCGGCGCTGACCGCCCTGGCGGCGGGGTTGCGCGCGGACGCCGGCGAGATTTTGGCGGCCAACGCCCGCGACGTCGGCGCGGCGCGCGCGGCCGGCAAATCCGCGGCGCTCGTCGATCGGCTGACGCTCAACGCCAAACGCCTCGAAGAGATGGCCGGCGCGGTGGAAGAGGTCGTCGTCCTGCCCGACCCGATCGGCGAAATCTACGATCTTAAAATCCGCCCCAACGGCCTGCGCGTCGGCCGGATGCGCCTGCCGCTCGGCGTCGTCGGCATCATTTTCGAGTCGCGGCCCAACGTCGTCATCGACGCCGCCGCGCTGTGCCTCAAAAGCGGCAACGCCGCCGTGCTGCGGGGCGGCTCCGAGGCGGCGCACAGCAACCGCGCGCTCGGCGCGGCGCTCGGCCGGGCGCTGGCGGCGGCGGGTCTGCCGGCGACGGCGGCGCAGGTCATCGACGACCCCGACCGCGAACTGGTGCTGCACCTTGTGCAAGCGCGCGGCCTCGTCGACGTGCTGATTCCGCGCGGCGGCGAGAGTCTGATCGGCTTCGTCGCGGCGAACGCGACCGTGCCGCTGATCTACCACGCCAAGGGCGTCTGCCACGTGTACGTCGACGCCGACGCCGACCTGGCCAAGGCGCTGCCGATCGTGATGAACGCCAAGGTGCAGCGGCCCGGCGTCTGCAACGCGATGGAAACATTGCTGGTGCACCGCGACGTTGCGCCGCATTTTTTGCCGGAAGCGGCGCAAGCCTTGCGCGCGGCGGGCGTCGAGTTGCGGGGCTGCGAACGCGCGCGGGCGATCGCGCCATACATGGCCGCCGCGGATGAGTCCGATTGGTCCGCGGAATATCTCGACCTGATCCTCGCCGTGCGGGTCGTCGACGACATGGACGGCGCGATCGCGCACATCGCGCGTTACGGCTCGGACCACACCGAGGCGATCATCACGGAAAACTACACCCGCGCGGGCCGGTTTCTGCGCGAGGTGCAATCGTCGTGCGTGCTCGTCAACGCCTCGACCCGCTTCAACGACGGCGGCGAACTCGGCCTGGGCGCCGAGATCGGCATCAGTACGACCAAGCTGCACGCGTACGGCCCGATGGGTCTTGCGGAGCTGACCGCGGCGAAATTCGTCGTCTTCGGCGCGGGACAAATCCGAGGCTAAGGAAAAAGTGGGTAGAGCCTCATTTTCACGGCTCAACCCGAGTCCCGTCGCGATATCGTCACGTGCGGCCCCAACTGATCGGTTTTTAGACGTTTTCCCAAAACGCGTGGGTGACTCGGGCGAGATAGGGCGGTTCCTTGTTCCTTGTTCATTTTTCACTCTTCACTGCCATTCGATGACTGTTGAGATTTTGTCGCATGACCAGTATCTTCCTCCGGCGGTGGTGATTAACGTTTGAACAGGGAAGTTGATCGGCCATTCGCCAGAGGTAACGACCATGGAAAACTTGAACGAACGGGACGAGGATGAGTACGATGGCTTTCTCGACCAGCTCGGTCGGGAAAACGAATCGCTCTACCAGAAGCTTTCCAGCGCGATTCCCGGACGGGAAATCCGCTTCTCGCGCCGCGCCGGCGAATTCCGCGGCGAGACGGCCTTCGCGATTATCCTGCTGGCCATGGGCATTCCATTTATTGCCGGGTTCCTGTATGTCTTGCCCAACCTGACGATGAGCCGCGCGCTCGCCCCGCTGATTGCGCTCGCGTCGGTCTCCGCCACGCTATACCTCGTGCTGCTGGGTTGGCTGCTGTACCGGCGCGTCGAGGCGTGGCGATTGGACGACCTCTCGCTGCTGTTATCCACCGAAAAAGGCATGCTGTTCCTGGCGCTGATCGACCATCGCGGGCGCACGCGGGCGACGAGCTACCTCGACATGCACGACATTCGGCGCGTCTGGATGCACGAAACCCGCCGCTTCCGGCGCCGTTGGCAAATCCTGCTGGCCGACGCCGCGCTCGGCGGCGCTTCGCGGCCGTTGCCGCTGCCGGGCCTGGGTCGCACGATCGCCGGCTATCGCCACGTGGCGGATCAGACGCTGAAGTTCATCCGCGTCAATTTCCCTGCCGTGCGCGGCAACGGGCACGCGGCGTAAGCGATTCGCCGCGGGCGCGGTTCAGGCGAAGAGAATCTCGAACTGTTCCAAGTGAAAGATGGAGTTGTCTTTGATCGTGATGCGTTTGCCCGTCAGTTGCTCTAGCAATTCCAGGCCGGCGCGCTCCTCTTCGTAAAGCAGGTCGGCGATGTCGGGGTGGACGCAGAGGATGAGCGTCTTGCCCGGCGCGGTCTTGCTCTCTTTTTTGATCTCGCGAAAAATTTCGGCGCAGATGCTGGTCTTGCTTTTGACGTAGCCCTTGCCCTCGCAATACGGGCACGGCTCGGAAAGCACGCGGGAGATGGACTCGCGCGTGCGCTTGCGCGTCATTTCGACGAGGCCGAGTTCGGAGATTTTCAGGATATTGGTCTTGGCGCGGTCGCGCGTCAGCGCCTCCTGCAACGCGGCGAAGACCTTTTCGCGGTTGGCCTCTTTTTCCATGTCGATGAAATCGATGATGATCAGCCCGCCGAGGTTGCGCAGCCGCAATTGGTAGCAGATTTCCTTGACCGCTTCGAGGTTGGTCTTGAGGATCGTGTCTTCGAGATTGTGCTTGCCGACGAAGCGGCCGGTGTTCACGTCGATCGCGATCAGCGCCTCGGCCTGCTCGATAATGATGTAGCCGCCGCTCTTCAGCCAGACCTTGGGCTGCAACGCGCGCGCGATTTCCACTTCCAGGCCGAAGAAATCGAAGATCGGCTCGTCGCCGTCGTAGAGTTCGACCGCGCAGTCCATCATCGGCATGTGACGGCCGAAGAAGGAGACGATCTTGCCGTATTCCTCGGGCGAATCGATCACGACGCGGTCGATGTCGGCGTTGAAGAGGTCGCGCACGGCGCGCAGCGTGATCGACAGGTCGCTGTGCAGCAGCGCCGGGGCACGCGCGTTTTTGTATTTGCCGTAGATGTTTTGCCACAGGTCGGTGACGTACTCGATGTCGTGCGCCAGCGTTTCGCGGTCTTTGCCCTCGGCCGCGGTGCGCACGATAAAACCCATGCCGGCGCTGCGCAGCGAATCGACGAGGTTCCGCAGACGCACGCGCTCGCCTTCGTCCTCGATGCGGCGCGAGACGCCGATGTGATCGACGAAGGGAATGAGCACGAGGTTGCGGCTCGGAATGCTGATGTGGCTCGTGATCCGCGCGCCCTTGGTGCCGATCGGCTCCTTCGCCACCTGGACCATCAACTCCTGCCCGTCTTTGAGCAGGTCTTCGATCGGGGCCGCGATCTGCTCGGGCGCCGGCCGCTCTTCCAGCGGCGCCGCTGTCGGCGCGGGGCCGGGTTCGCGGTCGAACTGGTCCTCTTCGGGGGCCGGCGCCGGTTCGCCGAAGACGGCCCGCGCGTCCTCGCCGCCGTCGAGCAAGTCGACTTCGAAGACCGGATCGCGCACGTCGGCGACGTATAAAAACGCCGCGCGGTCCAGGCCCACATCGACGAACGCCGCCTGCATCCCGGGCAGCACGCGCGTCACGCGGCCCTTGTAGATGTTGCCGACCAGCCCGCCCTCGCGCGCCAGTTCGATGTGCATCTCGACCAGTTGGCCGTTTTCGAGCAACGCCACGCGTTTCTCGTGGTGGGTGACGTTGATGATCAGTTCGTTGCCGGGCATGGTCGACCGCCGATCCTTCTGTTCAAATATGCGCACGATTGTAGGCAAAACGGCGCCGCGCCGCAACGCGGCGACAGACGCCGCGTCGGCCGCCGCGGCGGAGCTTGACCGGACTGTCGCGCGGGCGCTATTCTGCAAACGCAATAACCCGCAAACAAGGAGGCCCCGATGAAACGCGGTGTTTTTTTGGCGCTGGTGTTGATATTGGCCGTTCTGCCGGCGATCGCGCTGGCCGCTGAAGTCAAGGTCGAAATCAAGCTGACGCCGGCGCAACTGGCGCTGCTGAAGGCGAGTCCGACGAAAGAGGTCAAAATCGAACTGACCGCCGACCAAATCGCGGCGATCGTCAAGGCGTTTCCGAAATTCAAAGGCGCGTACGGCATGTTCAAGTTTGCGCACGTCTTCGAAAACGAGAAAATCTCCGTTGTCGTGATGGAGGGCAAGCTGCTGTCCACGCCCGGGTTCCTGAAGATCAAGAGTTAGCAAGCGCGACGCATCACCCGCCGCAAGCTCTTCCGTGGCTTCGCCCATGACTCGCTCGTGGATAAGGAAAATGCCGCCTGACCGGACCGCCAAGGCGCCGTCGAATGCGCCGGTTTACTTCGCCGCCTTCCTGGTCGGGGCCGTCGTCATGGCGTTCGAGATGGTTGGCAGCCGCTATCTCACGCCCTATTTCGGCAGTTCCGTTTTCACCTGGGGCTCGATTATCTCCGCCACGTTGCTGGCGTTGGCGGGCGGCTATTTTCTCGGCGGCGTGGTCGCTGACCGTTTCCCGTCGCCGTTTTTGCTGACGGCGATTCTCGCGCTCGCCGCGTTCCTGTTTCTGCCGATTCCGCGCGGGGCGGCGTGGCTGTTGCCGGCGCTGGCGGCCCGGCTCGCCGACGCGCGGCTCGGCAGTCTGTGCGCCGCGCTCGCGCTCATTCTCCCGCCGTTGCTGCTGCTCGGGATGTTCTCGCCGTTTTCGGTGCGCCTTGCGTTGCACGACCGCGCGCAGGCCGGCCGCATCGCGGGGCTGATTTACGCCGTCTCGACGATCGGCAGCATCTTCGGCACGCTGGGCGCCGCGTTTTATCTGATCCCCACGCTCGGCGTCGCCGCGATCACCTATTTGCTCGCCGGGACGGCCTACCTCTCGGGCGTGCTGTTCTTCGCGGGCATGATCGCGCGCCGCCCGGCGACGGCATCCGCCGTTCGCGGCCCGGCCGTGCGCCGGCAGGTCGTCTGGCTCGCGGCGCTTAGCGCGATTTTTCTGGCGTGCGCGTTCGCCGCGGTGCGCTCGGCCGCCCCGTTCGCCGGCGCAACGCTCGAGCCGCGGGCGCAACCCGAGGCCGGCGATCGCCACCGCGAACGGTGCGCCGCGGACAATCCGCCCGTGGCCGAAGCGCACACGGCGTACACGGACATCGCGGTTCGGCAAAATGGCAAGTATCGCTCGATGCATTTTTACCGGCGCAGCGATTCGTTCCAGCAATCGTGCATGAATATCGAAGACGCGCGCGAATTGCCGATGAGCTACGCGCGCGTCATGACGGTCAGCCTCGCCTACGCCGACCGCCGGCGATCGATGGCGATGATCGGCCTGGGCGGCGGGTCGCTTCCCAAGTACTTGCACGCGTATTTGCCCGAGCTGGAAATCGACAACGTCGAGTTGGACCCGGGCGTGATCGCCCTCGCCCAGACTTGGTTCGGCATTGCCGCGGACCCGCGATTCCACGTGACGGCGGAAGACGGCCGCCTCTTTCTCAAGCGGCAGACGGGGCCGTTCGACCTGATCGCGATCGACGCCTTTCGCGCGGGATTCATCCCCTTTCACATGGTGACCCGCGAATTTTACGAATTGGTGAAAAGCCGGCTGGCGCCCGGCGGGGTCGTCGCGGTCAATTTGCAGTTCGACACCGAGTTGTTCGGGGCCGTCGCCGCCACGATCGAAAGCGTGTTCGGCGCCGCGGACTACTACCCTGAAGGCGGCCTGATTATCATCGTCGCCCGCGCCGGCGCGGCCATTGGCGACGCGGAACTGAGGGCGCGCGCCCGGGCGCTCCAGCAGCAATTCGGCTTCCGCTACGACCTGCCGGTGATCATCGAGACCAATAAAATCGCCGTTCCCGCCGAGGAAAAAACGAAAATTCTCACCGACGATTTTGCGCCGGCCGAATACCTCAACGCGGTCCAGAAACACAACGATCTCGCTCCGGAAGCAGGGAAATTGAAGGAGTAGGGTTGAATATCGAGCCGCTAACAAAACGCGAATCCCGGCCGCACAGAACCCGGATATCTTTCACCTGGTTGTCCGGCCCGCTCATCCATTTCCGTCGACGATGACGCAGACGTTAGCGATGGATCAGTTTCGAGGCCTTTTTCGACAACGCCGCAGCCTTGGTCGGATTTTGGGGCACGCCTTCGCCGGCCTCGTACATCTCACTGAGGAGAAAACAACCGCCGGGTTCGCCGCCGTCGCAGGCCTTCTTGTAAAGCGCCGCGGCCTTGATCAAGTCTCTAGGCACACCGTCGCCGTTCTGGAACTTCTGGCCGAGGTTGAGATTGCTTTCCGCTGACTTTTTTGAACCCGGCTGCCAGAAGAACAACGCGATGATCACGATCACGCAAGCCAATGCCGCCGCGGCCAAGCATACCGGCCATTTGGTCCTCGATGCCGCCACGGCGGGCAGGTCGCCTGTGGGCGCGTCTTTGCCGCCGCTTCTTGCCGTGAACATATTCCGTCCCTCGCAGGTATGCTGAATGATATCACCATTGCGGAGCATAACACAACTGCTCAAGAAACATCTGGCAACGCCGTGCGTACGACGCCGCTAGATCTCATCCAAGAAACGCCTTTCCGCGCCCTCATCGGCGAACCGCTCCCACAACAAGCGCAGGCCGCGCACGTGCAGCAGATGGAACACGCCGCCGACGTGGACCCAGCGCGCGCCCGGGCGCGCGGCGCGGACGCGGCGGACGGCGGTTTCCATGGCGTCGTCGCGCACTTCGAGCAGCGCCAGGCGTTCGGGCGAAAAGCCGAGGCGTGCGGGCGCCACGGGTTCGTCGGCCATGAGCCGGCGGGTGCGGCGGTAAAAGGAATCGACCGATCGCGCGAGCGGCACGTCGGGCCGCTCGACGAGAACGCGCAGGTTGTCTGGCGTCAGCAACTCGGATTCGACCTCGGCGAGCAATTCGCGCGAAACTTCGCTGTCGTCGACCAGTTCGACGTGAATTACGGGGCGATGCGCGGAGGCGAGGTTCGCCGCGGCGCCGCAATTTTCCTGCGCATACGCCTGCGCGGCGCGCCACTCGAACGGCAGGCGCAGGGTTTCGCGAATCGCCTGGATTTCGCCATGCGCCGCTTTGCCCGGCGGCGTGTTGGCCGCGAGGCGCGCCAGCAATTCGGCGCCGCGGCGTTCGCGAAACTCGATCGCGTACGGACTCAATTCGAGCGTCAGCAAATCCGGCCGCAGTTCATCCAAGGCGGCCCGCAGGCGCCGTTCGCCGTCCGGGTCACGATGTACGACGCCGATCATGACCGCCGCCGCCTGCGGCATTTTCACTCCTTTGCGGCAACGCCTTGCTCTCCGATCATCGCCCGAATCATTTGACAAGATCAACCGATCATTTCTTGGGCCGGTGAAAGGCGCGCCGCGCCACGGGGTGCGGCAGCACGACCGGTCCGATATTCTTGATAGGATCAACAGGATCATCAGGATCGGTTTTTTGGAGCCATTAAGAACAGGGCGAACAAGTTCCCGGCCACTGGCCACTGACCGCTGGGCACTGTTCCCCCGCGCGGCGCGTTGACACGCCAAGACCGCCTGCCTAGCATACCCGTTGCCAGGGTAGCTACTTCGTTCCACGGGGGTTGTCGATGCCGTCCAAACGACTGGTGTTGAGCGCCGAATCGGTGACGTGCGGGCAGTCGAACAAACTGTGCGATTTGATCGTTGACACCATCCTCGATCGCGTTCTGGCGCACGACCGGTTCGCCCGCGTCGACCTCGACGCCGTCGCGGCGCCGGGCATGGTGCTCGTGGCGGGCGAACTGACGACGAAGAGCTACGTCGACATCACCGGCGTCGTGCGCGAGGTGGTCGCGGACGCGGGGTACGACAACCCCGAGATCGCCTTTCACGCGAAGTCGATCGCCGTATTCAACGTGCTGCAGGAGCAATCTTCGGAGGTCGCGCTGGCGGTCGATCGCCGCGGCGCCGGCAACCAGTGCGTGACGATCGGCTACGCCACCAACGAGGCCAAACACGCGGGTCTCGACACGCAGCTCATGCCGCTGCCGATCGTCGCCGCGCACCGCCTGGCGCGCCGGCTGTACGAGGCGCGCGTCGGCGGCGAGGTCCCCGGCCTGCACCCCGACGGCCAGGTCCAGACGACGTTTCTGTACGACGACGCCGTGCCGCTGCGGCTGCTCAACGCGACCGTCAGCGCGCAGCATAGCGCGGCGGTGGACGAAAAGCGGATCTGCGAAGGGATCATGGAGAGCGTCATCAAGCCGGTGGTTGCGGGCCTCGGCGGGATCGATGTGCGCAAGGCCGAACTGCTCGTCAACAACGCCGGCCGCTTTGTGGCCGGCGGCCCCAGTTCCGACGTCGGCGTCAGCGGCCGCTCGATGATCATGGACCTCTACGGCGCGGCGGCGCCGAGCGGCGGCGCGGCGCTCTCGGGCAAGGACCCGACGAAGACCGACCGGGCCGCGACGTACATGGCGCGGCACATCGCCAAGTGCGTCGTCGCCGCGGACCTCGCCGACCGCTGCGAGGTGCGCCTCGCCTACCTGTTCGGGCGCGAGGAGCCGGTCAGCGTACAGGTCAACACCTTCGGCACGGGCCGCCGCGGCGTCGATAAGGATCTCGCCGAGGCGATCATGCGGACCTTCGACCTGACCACGCCCGGCATCGTCGAATACCTCGATCTGCGCAAGGTGAAGTACGCGCCGATCTGCTGCTTCGGCTGCGTCGGCCGCGAAGGCGCGCCGTGGGAGGATGTCGGCGCCGCGGCGAAATTGCGCGAGGCGTTGCCCGACGGGAAAGGAGCGGCGTCATGAGCGGCGACCGTCCGGTGGGGTTCGCGACCAAGGCGATCCACGGCCGCAAGCACACCGACAAGCACGAGCCGGGCGACCGGCGCCCGATCCGCACGCTGTCGACGCCGATCTTCATGTCGTCGACCTTCGCCTTCGATTCGGTCGACCACGGCGAAGCGATCTTCAGCGGCCGATCGCCGGATTACACCTACACGCGCATGGGCAACCCAACGACCGCCGCGCTCGAAAGCGAGGTCGCGTATCTCGAAGGCGCCGAGAAGGGCTTGGCCTTCGCCTCGGGCATGGCGGCGATCAGCCATTTGACCATTCACCTAGTCAAGGCGGGCGAGAAATTCGTCTACGCGAAGACGATCTACGGCGGCTCGTTCAAGTTCTTTTCGCACACCTGCGTCGAACAATTCAAGATGAACACGGTCGGCGTCGATGCGGCGAACCTCGCCGAAGTCGAAGCGGCCGTCGACGCCGACACCAAAATGCTCTTCATCGAAACGCCGTCGAACCCGACGATGGCCTGCGTGGACATCGCCGCCTGCGCCGAGATCGCCCACCGCGTCGGCGCGCCGCTCGTCGTCGACAACACGTTTCTGACGCCGTACCTGCAATGCCCGATCGAATTCGGCGCCGACTACGTCGTCCACAGCGCGACCAAATATCTCAACGGCCACGGCGACACGGTCGGCGGCTTCGTCGTCGGGCCCGCCGAACCGATGACCCAAATGCACAAGCAAACGGCGACGGTCCTCGGCGGCTGCATCAGCCCGTTCAACTCGTGGCTGATTTTGCGCGGCATCCGCACGCTGCCGGTGCGCATGGATCGCCACTGCGCCAACGCGATGGAGATCGCCCAATTTCTGTCGTTCCACCCGAAGGTGTCGAAGGTCTACTACCCGGGCCTGCGGACCGACGCCTATCACGAACTGGCGAAGCGGCAGATGCGCGATTTCGGCGGCATGGTCGCGGTCGAGGTCAAAGGCGGACGCGAGGCGGCGAAGACGGTCGGCAACAACCTGTCGGTGTGGACGCTGGCGGTCAGCCTCGGCGACGTCGATTCGCTGATCTCGATTCCGGCGAGCACGACGCATAGCTCGTACAATGACGAGGAACTGCGCGCCGCGGGCATCAATCCGGGCCTGATCCGGCTGAGCGTCGGCCTCGAAGACGTCGACGACCTGATCGAAGATTTGCGGCGCGCGCTGAAGCTGATCTGACGCCGCGGGAGTCGACCCCTTGCCTGAAATGCCGGAAGTGGAGACCGTCGTCCGGTCGTTGCGCAAACGCCTGCCGGGCCGGCGCATCAAGAACGTCGAAATCTTCGATCCGAAGCTCGCCGCGTTGGACACCGAACGCCTGCGCGGCCGGCGGATTCGCGCGGTTTCGCGTTCGGGCAAAGAGATCGTGCTCGACCTTTCCGCGCCGCGCCGGCCGCTGTGGTTGTGCGTGCACTTGCGCATGACCGGCCGGCTGCTGTGGGCCGCAACGGCGGCCCTCGGCGAACGGCACTTGCGCGCCCGGTTCACGCTCACGCGTGGTGCGCTGCTGTTCTACGACGCGCGCCGCTTCGGCGTCGTGCGGCTCGCCGAGTCGCCGGCGGACTTCGCCCCGCCCGGCGTCGAAATCCTCGCGGCCGAATTTACGCCGGCGAAACTGGCGAAATTGCTGGCGGGCAGCGCAATGCCGCTGAAGCCGTGGCTGCTGCGGCAGGACCGGATCGTCGGCTGCGGCAATATCTACGCGTCCGAGGTCTGCCACGCCGCGGGTCTCGACCCGCGCCGCCCGGCCGGTTCGCTGACGCCTGTCGAAATCCGCCGGCTGCATCGCGAGACCCGGCGCATCTTCGCCAAAGCCATCGAGTGCGGCGGCACGACGATCGACAATTTCATGGATTGCGAAGGCCAGTGCGGCAATTATCGATCGCATTTGAAAGTCTACGAACGTGAGGGCGAGCGCTGCCTGCGCCGCGGCTGTCCCGGCGAGATCGCGCGGCTCGTGCAGGCGGGCCGCAGCACGTATTTTTGCCCGGTGTGTCAGACGGCCGCGCCGATTCGCCGCGTTTCCGGATCAAAACCCCGCCCGGGCCCAACCAAGTCGCGGACCGGACGTCGACCCGAGCGGTGAAGGCCAGCCGCTACAGCGGGTTTTCCCACAAGCCGGTGATTTTGTGCGCCGGGTCGTCTTTCTCGAAGACGAATTTCACCACGGACGGCAACTTGGTGCGGTAGACGCGGTAATAGACGATATCGAGGCCGCGCTCGGTCTCCACGCTGTCGAATTCGGCCGAAACGAACGCGCCGAACTCGGGCTCGACCTGTTTTTCCATCGACGCCTTGAACTTTTCCGGCGGCAGGCCGTTGCGCATCGCGGCGGTGAAATCCTTCTCCATGCCGGCGTAGTCGTGCGCTTTGTAGGCGGCGAAATAGTTGTCGATGACCGGTTTCGCGGCCTCGACGATCGCCTCAGCTTCCGCTGTCGGAGCCGGGTTAACCGCGCGCGTCCATGGTTTTTCCCACAGGCCGGTGATCTTGCATTTCGGGTCGTCTTTGGCGAACTCGAATTTCAGCGACACCGGCATCTTGGTGCGGTTCAGGCGGTAGTAAACGAAATTGCGCACGCTGTCCGCCTCGATGCGATCGAACACGGCCGAAACGAACGCGCCTTGCTCCACGTCAATGATCTTCTCGGTTGTCTCCTTGAGCTTGTCCGGCGGCAGGCCCTTGCGCAGCTTGGCGCTGAAATCTCGCTCCATGCCCGCGTAGTCTTTCGCTTTGCACGCGGCGAGGTAATTGTCGATCACCGGTTTCGCCGCCTTCAGGATCGCCTCGGCTTCCGCCGCAGACGCGGCCCGCACGCCTAGCGCCCGCGGGCCCAGCCACAGGCCGCGGATCTTCCACGCCGGGTCGCCTTCCACGAACGTGAAACGCAGCGTCCAGTCGGGGCCCTTCGACATCTTCAACGTGTACGATAAATCGATAAATCCATCTTTTTTCGCCATTTCATCAAAGCTCTTGCCGGCAATCGCGCCGCTCGCCTTCTCGGCGCCGGCGACGCCTTCCGCCAATTGATCCTTCGACACGGCCTTCGCCAACTTGTCATCGAAATCCTTACGCATCCGGCCGAAATCGTGCGCCTTCATCGCCTCGTACACGTTATCGACGACCGGCGCCGCCGCGGCGGTGATTTTCGCCGCGTCGGCGTTCGACGCATCGCTCCAAACCACGCATGGCGCGGCCAGCAGCAGAAACAAAGTCAGACAAAACAATTGCTTCATCAGATCCTCCTCGCCGGCGGCGCCGAAGTTGGAGCAGAACTTCCCGCCATCAACCGTAGAAACGGGGCCATTCTCCGTCTCGGCTCGCGAAGTCGATGTCCCGCCGTCTGACTCTTGCTCGATCCGCGAGCGAATGGCTCATTATGGTCCGGCGGCCTTTGGCGACGCAACTGGCGGTTTCGGGGATTTCGCCGGGGCGGCAGCGACGTGTGCGCTCGCGAAATAGGATTTGCCGGTTGATGGCCCGATCCCCACGCGCCATCATTTCCCAAGCGCCCATTTCAGTTGGGGACCATGCTGCCCGGGACAGCGATTTCCAATGCGACCCGGTTTACTGACAATCCGCGGCCAACCCGCTGAAGACGTATGTCGACGACGCCGCAGCGATGAACAACAAAAACAATTGGCGGCGCGAAATGATTTTCACGTTAATTAGCCGGTCGCTTACAGCGGGCCTTCCCACCAGCCGCTGATTTGATGCGCCGGGTCGCCCTTGCGGAAGACGAGTTGGAGCCAGGTGGGCGATTTCACGCGGTTCACGCGAAAGTGCACGACCATGAAATCGCCCTTCTCCTCGACCCAGTCGAATTCCGCGGATTCGAACGCGCCGTGTTCGTCATCGTCTTTTTCGGTGATGTACTTCAACTCGGCCGCCGACGCCTTTGCGCGCATGCCGGCGTCGAAATCCGTGCCCATAGCGGCGTAGTCTCGCGCCGCCCAGGCGGCGAAAAAGCGGTCGACCACCGGTTTCACCGCTTTATAAAACGGGATCGCCCCGGGGTTCGCGGGCTTTTCCCACACGCCGGCGATCCGGTGCGTCGGGTCGTCCTTCGCAAAAACCAACTTCAACATGGTCGTCATCTTGGCGCGGCTCACGCGGTAGTAAACCAGGTTATTCAAATTCGTCGTCTCGACGCGGTCGAATTCGGCCGCAACGAACGGGCCCCACTTGGCCTCGATGGCTTCCCCGGCCTTTTTGGCGCCGCCCGCCGCTTGGGCCTTGAGCATTTCGACGCTGTAGTCTTTCTCCAGGCGCGCGTAATCTTTGTCTTTGAGGGCGGCGAGGAAATTGTCGATGACCGGCTTCGCCGCTTTCACGATGGCGTCGGATTCGTCATTCGACGCGGGCTTCGCCGGGTCCTCCCGCAGGCCGATCCAGAGTCCCTGGATTTTCCAACTCGGGTCGCCGTCCTTGAACGTGAAGCGCAACGAGAAATCGGGGGCCTTCGTCATTTTCAGCGTGTAAACCAAATGGACGACGCCGCCGCTCTTCTTCGCTTCGGCGAGTTCTTTGCCGACGACCGGTCCGGATTTCTTCTCCGCTTCCGCAAAGCCCGCCGCCAACCGGTCCGCCGATAAGGATTTGCGCAAATCGTCGGCGAAATCCTTGCGCACGCGATCGTAATCGTGCGCCTGGATCGCCGCGAGAACGTTGTCGACGACCGGCGCCGCCGCGGCCGCGAGCTTCGCCGCTTCGCCGTCGGGCGCATCCGCCCACGCGAGGCACGGCGCCGCCAAAACCAGCAACAAGGTCAAATAAAATGCGCGCTTCATCGGACCCTCCTTCAAACAAACCACGTCTGCGCTTGATGATTCATTATGGTCCCGCGGCGTTCCGCAACGCAACCGGCACATGGCGTTTCTGCACGTCAGGCGACAGCGTACTTTTTCGGATTGCCCTTTGGCCGTAAGCGGAAGAAGTCAGCGTCGGTTTTTTGTCGTGTTGCCGGGGCCTTTTGCCGCGTGCGGTCCGCCGGCGTTGTGAAACGCCGGCTGCAAGCGCCTGCTGCACGCTCGCGCCCCCTCCCCGGCGCGTTAAGACCGACGGCGCCCGCGAAGAACACGCTCGGAGGGATTTCGCAATTTCTTTGTAGGCGCGCTGTTATCGCGGCGACAATTCTCGCAGATAGTCTTCGAGGGGGATGCCCGAGGTTTTGATGATGTTGAGCAACGTTCCGCGGGCGAGCGTTTTTTCGGCGGGAACGATGATCGGGCGCGGCCGGTCCGCCTTCTCATGCAGGCGATGACTGCCCTTGCCGCGGCCGGGGACGAATGTCCAGCCGAATTTCCGCAGGATTCGGTCGACCTCTTTCCAGCCGTCGGGCGGGATTTTGCTCATGCGGCTCGCAATTCCACACGGCCGGACCAACGTTCCTTCTCGGCCGCGTCAATGTGAAATCGCGGCGTTTCCGTCGGCGGATGCAGCAGGCGCGCCAAAAACAGCAGAGAAATGCTCTTATCCGGCCAATCCAATTCGTGCAACGCGGCTTCCAATGTCCCGCGGCGCAGACACGATTCAAACCACATTTGGATGGCCTCGCCGGCATTCGCCAGCGCTTTTTCCCGCGTTGCAGCGCATGTCGACAGATCGAGCGCGGGGCAAAATGCCACCCACTGGCCATCTTCTTTGATTATCTCGCCGGCCAGGAAAACTCTGACGACCGGTTCGTCGTCGCCATCGGCAGCGACTTCGATGCGGACGGCAGAACGTTTTCGGCTGGAACTTTGACGCGCCGCCATAGAAAGTCCCTCTCTCGTTGCCTTTATTAAGCACCGAACGCCGCATTCGTCAACACGCGCCAGACTCCGCGCCTGGCCGTCTTGCGACACGCCGGACCCGCGAGCGGGTTTCCCCGAAACACCCAGGGAATAGGTTTCCCCTTCTTCCTTTTTCCTTTTTTCCCCTTTTTCCTTCCTACAGCCCTACCCGTTTCATCCCATCTTCCGGGTACCGCGCGCCGGCGGCGGCGCCCTGCGGCGCGATCTCGTCGATGAGCGCGAGCTCGGCGGCGGAAAGCTGCAGGGCCGAGGCAGCGACGTTCTCTTCGAGGTGCGCCCGCGTCGTCGTGCCGGGAATGGGTACGATGAACTCGGCGCGCGCCAGCACCCAGGCGAGCGCGAGTTGCGACGGTTTCACCTGTTTGTCGCGGGCCATTTCTTCGATGCGCTGCACGAGTTCGAGATTCTTCGCAAAGTTCGCGCCGGCGAAGCGCGGCGAGCGGCGACGGAAGTCGTCGGCGGCCAGGTCGTCGAGCGAGCGGAAGCGGCCGGTCAGGAAGCCGCGGCCGAGCGGGCTGTAGGCGACGAAGCCGATGCCGAGCGCGCGCACCGTGGGCAGGATCTCGTCGTCCGGGTCGCGACTCCACAGCGAATATTCGGTTTGCAGCGCGGCGATCGGATGCACGGCGTGTGCGCGGCGGATCGTCGTCGGCGCGGCCTCCGACAGCCCGAGGCAGCGCACTTTCCCGGCGCGGACGAGCGAGGCCATCGCGCCGACCGTGTCTTCGATCGGCACGGCCGGATCGACGCGGTGCTGATAATAGAGGTCGATGAAGTCGACGCCCAGGCGCCGCAGCGAGGCGTCGCAGGCCGAGATCACGTAGTCCGGCCGGCCGCTGATGCCGCGCCAACTGCCGTCCGGCCCGCGCACGTTGCCGAATTTCGTGGCGATCACGACCTTGTCGCGCCGATCACGAAGCGCCCGGCCGACGAGTTGCTCGTTGGTGAACGGGCCGTAGGCGTCGGCCGTGTCGAACAGGGTGACGCCCAGGTCGAACGCGCGATGAAGCGTGGCGATCGCCTCGGCCGAATCCGCCGGGCCGTAAAACTCGCTCATGCCCATGCAGCCAAGACCGATCGCGGAGACAGTTAATTCGGAACCGAGGCGACGCTGCAGCATTGGCGAACTCCTTTCAAATTAGAGGGAAACTGGGAATTCCGGGAGTCATGGAAATCCTGGGAGTCATGGGAGCGCGTTTTCCCGGACAAATGGGTCGGCCGCACGATAACGGTCGGCTGCTCGCCGGCCTTTTTCCTTTTGCCCTTTTACTTATGGGAAGGTAATGCCGAACCATCGGGGGTCAACCGGCCCGTTGCGGGCCGCGGAATGCGCGGGGGGAGCGCCAAAAGAAAAGGGGCGCACGAGGCGCCCCTTTTCGGCAATACGGCACGCGCCGCTAGAACGTATCCCACCAGGACAACGGGTTGCGGCTGACCGCGCGCATGTTGACGGTGGTGGGCAACGGCAGCGTGATGTCGATATCGATGATTGGAATATGAATGACCATCTTCATCGTCGTCGAGCCCGCGATCGCAACGACCATCAGGCCGTCTTGCGAGAAGCTGAGCTGGCCGACGGCATCGAGCGGCAGCGTGTGAACGAGCATCGCGTTCATCACCGTGTTGTCGACCATGATATGCGTGAGCATCGAGATATTCATTTGCGTGGTGTGCGTCGGCGATTCGACGGACGGCGCCTCGCCGGGCTCCAGCATGTCGATCAGGATGCGGCCCAGCGGGCTGAACAGGCTGTCGCGAATGCCCGGTTCGGCCGCCTCGAGCAGCGCCCACTGCTCGTCGGTCACTTGATCCTGCAGCGCGTCGCGCAGGCTGACCTGCGTGCTGGTCGCCGTCATCGTGATGCCCTGAATCAGTTCGATATCCATATAGGGCACGCTATTGCTGTCGAATTCCAGGCCTTTGACGTAGGACATCATGTACCCGGCGGCGTAACTCGGCGTCTTGATCAGCGCACTGTTGATCTGAAAGTAGTTGACCGGCGGCGACGGCACGGTCTCGGTGTTGTCGATGTAGCCCGAGCCGTCGACGTCGACGACCGGATCGAGTTGCAGGCGCAAGGGCACCCAACGGTTGCGCGCCGCGGCGATGAAGTCGATCGACACCGAATTCTGGCCCGGCGCGCCGCCCGGTTTATGGTTGCGCAGCAACGACAGTTTGACGCCGGCGAAACTGGTGATGTCGTCGGTCAGCGTCACGCGGATCGTGTCGCCGGCCGCGAACGGCGCATTCGGATAGAACGCGACGCGCGCGCCGAAATAGACGAGCGTGCCGGGCACGCCCTGGCCCGTCGTCACGTCCTCCACCTGGAACGAGTCGCCGAGGACGATGGTGTCGCCGTCCATTTGCTGACTGAACCAGATCTCGATCGGGATCTGGCCCGGGACGGTCGGCACGAGATCGCGGGCGCCGTCGCCGGGACTGGTCGTCTCGATGATCGGCGGTTCGGCGTCCCATTCCACCGCGCCCGTTTGGAACGTGGCCGTATACGCCGTCTGGGTCTTGTTGCCGTTGATGTCCGAAAGGCCGGGCGTGACGTAAAGCTGATACATGCTGTCGGGCAACAGCGGCTGGACCGGCGCCAGAATGATCTTCGGGCCGTTGGCCAGCATGTTGACCGCGACCGCCGAACCCGAGTCGTCCAATAGGCTGACTGTCGCCGCGGCGCTGTCGGGCGTCACGGGCTTATCGAATAGCAGGTAGAGCGCGCTGCCGAGCCGCACGCGTGTGGCGCCGCCCACCGGGCTGGTGATCGCCAGCGTCGGCGGCGTGGTGTCCGGCACATACGGGAAGACGGTAACCGGGTCGGACATAGTCAGGCTCATCTGCGTGCGAATGCGTTCGCCGAACACGAAAAATTCGCCATAGCCGGCCATGTTCATCACCAAATGGCCGGTTGCGAAATCGACCTGCGCTGTACCAAACAGCCGCGTGCCGAGGATGATCTGACCCATCAGCATGCCGGCCGTGGGGCTCGCCGGCGACAACGCGGCGTCGAGCGTCAACGACACGGACGGCGCGCCGCCGCTGACGGCGCTGGTGTAATCGGAGGCGCTGAGGACGCCCACGGCGTCGGTCAGCACGGTGATTTTGCTTTCGCCGGTCTGCAGGCCGGTCGGAATGAAACCGCCCAATTCCGAGACGATGTTCGTGGCGTACAGGACCTGCCCTTTGCGAATGACCATCGGAATCCGCGTGCCGTCGCCGTTGGGCGGCGTACCGAGTTCAGCGGTCAACTGGCCGCTGATGTAGGTGCGCGTCGGCCCGAGCAGCAGGCTGTCGACCAGCATCGCGTTGGTGTCGTCGCCGGTCAGCGGGTGCCGCGGCAGCGCCGCCGGGGTCGCGGTCGGCGCGCAACTGCTGTGCGTGCCCAGCGTCGGGCAGTTTTCGACCGTCAGGGTGTGATGCGGCTGCGTGCTCTGGACGTGATAGGTGAAAACTGCGTCCTGCGCCAGCGTTTCGCCGGCGACGCCGGTCAGGCCGGTCGTCAGCGTCATGGTGTACGTGCCGGCCGGGAGGTCGTTCTCCGGGTCGAACACGATTTGCGCGGAGCGCACGAAGAGCGAACCCTGAATGAGGCCGCCCTGCGCATTGGTGAACATGAACGTCGTGCCGTTGGCGACCGTGCGACGATCGATCGGCGCGGAGAAGTAAGCGCGGAACGTGTGGAAATCGTAGACCACATCGTTCACGGGGTCGGGCAGCACCGAGGTGACGGCCAGCGTCTGACCCGCCTGCGGATTCTGGGCCAGCGTCGCGAAATGAATCACGAGCCCGTCCGCCGGAATCGCCGGCGCGACGCCGTCCTGGCTGATGAGCGTCGGCGCGACGGTCATCACGAAATTGCTCAGCGGCGCGAGCGGCACGGTAGGCACGACGAACACGTTCGGGCCCGAGAAGCTGCCGGTGAACGGCACGGCCGTAATGACGGCGCCGTTGGCGTCAACCTGGTTCAACGTGATCGCCGCGGTCGGATTGACCTGCCCCAGATCGTCGTTGAAGTGCACGATCATCGACCCGGTGACCGGGAATTCTTTCATCATGTCCAGCGGATACGTATACGTCACGGTGTACGGTGGCGAAGGCGTCTGGTACGGGGCCGGCTGCACCCAACTGCCGGGGCAGCCGCCCAAGACGAGCGCCGCCAGCAGCGCCGCCGCGATCGACAAATAACGCAACTTCATGACCGCCTCCTTTTCTCTTTAGTAGCGGATGGTCAGGGTGCCGGCCAGGCCGTTGAGCATGCCGGAACTCTCGTATTTCTCTTTCGTCGCGTCGTTGGCGATCTCCTGGCGCTTGACCAGATATTGCATGAAGTACGAACCGTCGAGGCTGAGCGGATAGTTGAGGCCGGCCGGTTTGGCGAAGGTGTAGCCGATGCCCACGCCCGCGATGTGCTTGGAGTTGTCCAGAATCATGTTCTCGCTGTTGCCGCCGCGGGCGACAGGCGTTTGCTCGTAGCCGTAACCGCAGCGGACGGCCAGGCCGTCCACTGGCAGGAATTCGAGGCCAACGTGCGGCACGTAGGTGTCGTGGAAATCAAATCCCGTCTCATAGCGCGGCATGTCGAATTTGCTCATTTCCTTGTTGAAATCGCCCCAGTTGTACCAGACCGTGTCGGCCGTCACGCCGAGCCACGACGTCGCGTGCCAGTACAAACCCAGTGCGATGCGCTGCGGAATGTAGTTGTCCTTGTAATAGAGCACCATCGGCAGCGAGGCCAGCGGGCTCTTGCCGACATCGGCGGTCGCATTGACGGTGATCGGATCGAACCCGCCGTAGGTCTTGCCGTGATAGGTCACGCCGATGTCGACCGGTTTGGGCCGGAAGAACAAGGCGACGATCGGGGCCATGTCCAGGTTGGCGTCGAGGCTGATGCCCTGGTGCGACGTCTTGCCCGTGAGGTCGGTGTCGACGAAGAACGTCGATTTCGAATGCAGGGTGGTCATGACGCCGGCGCCCATGTAGAACCAATCCAGGATTTTCCAACCGAGGCTGAAGTTCAAGGTGAACGAGGCCGGGCCGTAGCGATAGTAGTTGCCGTTCGCGTTCTGTTCGTCGTTGAACCGGATGAACGCCAGGCCGTTGTCGTCGAGCGCGATGTTCAAACCGAAGACGACCGGCCAATCCGACTTGAACAGCGTGTTGAGCCGCTGCGCCAAGTTCAATTCGACCACGTTGTTGGCCGCGTCGAACCGGGTCGGATTGCCTTGGGGCCCGCCATGGAATTCCGGCTGCCCATACACGTAACTCAACGCAATATTCGAGTGGTCGAGCGTGGCCATCGCCGCCGGGTTGAAGAACGCGCTGGAGGCGTCGTCCGCCAGCGCCGTATACGTCTGGCCCAAGGCCGCGCCGCGCGCGCCGAACCCGTACAGGTACGGGATCGTGCCGAAGCCCGCCCAGGCGTTCGAAGCCAGCAGGATCAGACCGCACAATGCTACGAAAATCGCAATCCGTCTGTTCACAATGACCTCCTTGCGAAAAGAGTTTATTTCAGGGGAATGAATGCAGGTTCCTTGCGGATTCTTGTACGAAAATCGCTTCGATTGCGTCACTTCTTCCCTTCAGTCCGTAGAGCCGCTTCACTCTAACACGCGATTTTTTTTGGTGTCAAATTTTATTTTGCCGCCGCGGCGCACGCCAACCCGGCAGAAAACCGCTGCCGCGGCCCGCGGCGAGGCGGTTCGGCCGCCGATTTGCGCGCCGCGCGGACCGCCGGCCCGCTTTGGCGCAACGCGTCAATTTCTAAAAATAAGTTCACGCCGGCGAGCCGCCGGCGAGCCGTGAACAAGGAACAAGGAAAAAGGGAAAAAGCGAGGCGGGCGTCGCAATGCGGGGGCAGGCGTAAGACGCCAGAACCCGGTCCTGTTTTGCCGACTTCTGACGTCTGTCTTCTGTCTTCCGACTCCTACTTCGCCCACCGCGCGTACCAATACGCCCAGCGCCAATCGACGGCCGGCAGCAAGCGCGAGCCGTCGCCGCCGCCGTTCGGGTCGAAGGGGTTCGTCCGCCAGTGGTAGTTGCTCGGCGGCCGATCGCGTTGGGGAAACGGCTGCAGCGTGATCAACTCGTTGTCGCGCCCGACGTAGCCGAGAACGGTCACCCATGTGCCGTCCATCAGCTCGCACGCTTTGTTCTGAATCGCCTGGGGGCTGCAGTTCGTGACGGGCACTTCCCAATACGGCGCGTCTGGAAACTCCTTGAGCGTCTCGACGCCGCGCTGCATCGCGTCTTCGTCCGGCGCATGCTTCGCCGGGTGGTAGGCCGACATGTCCGCCACGCCCGCGGCGTAGGCGAAATCGAAAAGACTGTACGAGAACTGCTTGGGCATGCGCGTTGCGTCGGGCGGATAATCGTACAGTTTGTACGCCAGCGTATGCCGCAGCTTCGCGATCGTCTCCTCGTCGTCGATGTAACGCTGCGCCAGCAACATGCCCTGAAACGCCATGTTGATGTCGCCGTAGTTCGTCTCCCACCACAGGTTGATGCCGATGATATTGTGGTAGGTGATGTCCTGGAACCGCCGCGGCCCGAGCAGCGTCTGGTAGAGATAGTCGACCACTTCCGGGTCTTCCGACGCGTACGCCAGCGCCGAGATAATGCCGAGCGACATCAGCGTGTAGCCGCCGTCCTTGATGCCCAGCCAGGGCAGATAGATGGTGTCCCACGCGTTCTCGTTGAGCAAGCCGTTGATCGTCGTCCGCCCGTCGGCGTCGCCGATTTCCAGATCGTAGCCGTCGGGTTTCACGGTCATCAAATTATGGGCGACGTCGCTGGCGTATTGCTGATGCAGCGCCTTCAGTTCGGGGTCGAAGGTCGGGTCGTCCTTGATCGCTTCCCAGACGCCGCCGAAGGCCGCCGCCCAGCCGAGCAGCATGTCGCGGCTGCACCCGTCGGTCCAGATGTAATTGGGATATTTGTGATCGGGCGAATTGTCCGCGCGCCACGTGCCGTTGGTTTTCACGGGCGGCAGCGGGTTGTCCTGATCGTCGAACAGCGGCGTGACGGGCGTCGTGGCGCCGGCGCCGGGGATGTCCTTGCGCAGGTAGCCGCGGGCGATCACGCCCTTCACACCCGTGATTTCGACGGCGATCCGCAGGCCTTCCATGCCCCGCAGCACGAACTGCCGCGCCCGATCGACGTCCTCCTGCGGATACCCCTGGTCGCGCATGACGCCGTAACGGAAGGCGTCGGCCGCGATGCCGGAGCCGGCGTAAAGGCCCGCCGTCGCCTGATTGTCGGAAATGATCTCTTCGGGATCTTTGCCCGACCAAGCCTGGAAATCCCAGCTATCGGTGGTCTGCAAGAAATCCTGCACCAACCGCCGGTTGGCCGGAGCGTCGAGCGGCACGACCACATCGGCGTTGATCAGCAGGCCGTAGGCGTTGAAATTTTGGAAGCCGCGATCGTACCGCGTCGCTTTCGCCTCGAGCGCGGCGTCGTAGCCAGGCTCGTCCGGGCCGGGCAGCAGATGCCGCGTGGGCGACGCGTCGTCGTCATCGTCGGCCGGCGACGCATCGTCGTCGGAGGGCGACTGATCGTCGTTGTCGTCGTCGTCATCGTCGGCGGGCGACGCTTCATCGTCGGCCGAAGCGGTCTTGGAGTTGCTCGAGGCGCCGCCGCAACCGAGCCAGCCTGCCGCGGCGACCAGAACGAGCAACAAAACCAGGAAGATGTTTCGTGGCATGGAACCCACCCTCGGCGACATTGGCGAAGAAATCCTACCGCGCTGCGTACGCCCACGCAAGTTGCGGGCGATTCAACCGCGAGGCCGGCCCGGGCTTCTGCGCGCCGTCCTCTGATGATGAGAGTTTTTTTGACAGATCAACAGGGCGCTTTTGACGCGGTTGCCGCCTTGCGCGCCATTGTCGCGAGCGATTGGGCGGGCCTATTATTCACTGTTCACTGTTCACCGCTGGTTACTGTTGCGGCCGTGGTTTGGGCGGCGGGCCGCCCGGGCGCCGGGCGCGGATATCTTCGAGAATCCGATAGATTTCCCCGTGATATTTCCGCTCGAAGATCATGAACTTGGCGTACTGCAGGGGCGTCAGTTGCTTCTTCAGTTCGTCGTATTGCTCTTCGCGCAACGAGATCGTCTCGCGGTCCATCGAGAGGACCATCGCGGTCAGCTCGGCCAGTTTCTTCGTGTCGGGCTTGGGGGCCTGAATTTCCTGATCGATCGCCAAATAGGTTTGTTCTTTTCGCTCGATGATGTCGCGGAACTGGCTGTCATATTTTTGCACGATCGGAATCAACCGCGACGACTGCTCGGAGGTCAAGTCGAGCTTCTCGACCAGCAGGTAGACCCGCACCATTTCCAGGCGCTCCAACGCCGCGGCGCGATTTTGGCGCGCCGCATCGGCGGCCTGGTCGTCGCCTTGTTGCGCCGCCGCCGGCAACGAGGCCGCGGCCAGGAAAAAGAGCATCAACATCGGCAGGAATACGCGCCGCATACGCAACGGCCTCCTCACAGCGTCCAGTTTTGCGCCTCTTTCGACAGTGTGTTGGTGACCTCGGCGAGTTCCTCGTCGTTGAGATCGGCCACCGCCGGCGCGTAAATGACGTGGCTCGTCGGGCGCTCGCCCGGCAGCGCCACAACACGCGAATTGACGAATTGGCCCATGATCACTTTCGCGATCTGGATTTGCAAATCCTGCACTTCCTCTTTCTTCAGCGAAAAAACTTCCTGCGTGACCGTCGGGTCGACCCGCGCCAGCGATGTGCGCGCCAGCGCCACGTGCAGTCCGCCCGCCGCCGGCGACAATTTCGCCAGCATCCGCTGAGGCGAATGCCGAAACGCCAACGTGCCGGTCGCGGTCAGCGCGCCGACAACGACCAGCGCCGCCGCGGCTACCCCGGCCAGGGCGCGCATCCAGACCCGCGGCGTCAACAGCTCTTCCCACCACCGCCGCAGCCAGAAGCCGCGACCATTCGCCTCTTCCAGCGGTTGACGCAGCCGCGCGTAGAACGAACCGAAATAGCCCTCGCCCGGGTCTTCGACCGGGTGGGCCACGGCCGCGAGGGCCTGGCGAATTTCATGCACTTCCTTGGCGCAGTCGGCGCAGCCGCCCACGTGCTTTTCGATTTCCTCGTCGACCGCGGGGGGCAACTCGCCCTCCAACCAGTCGATGAGTTGTTCCGTGGTTTTGTCGCACGTCATGCCCGACTCTCCCCGTAATCGGCCAGCAGCGCCTTCAACGCCTTGACCGCGTAATGGTAATTCACCTTTGCCGCCGAAATCGAAATGCCGATCGACCGCGCGATCTCGGCGAAACTCATGTCGCCGAACGCGCGCATCTGCAGCACCTCGCGCTGCCGCGGCGGTAACTTCTCCACGGCCGTCCGGACAATTTGCCGGCGTTCGTGGGTGTTGATGTCATCCTCGACCGCGCTGAAGGCGACCGCCGAGCGCTCCGTGACCTCTTCGCCCTCGCGCCGGCCGCGGTCGCGGACCAGGTTCTTCGAAAAATTCATCGCGATGCGAAAAATCCAGGTCTTCAAACTCGATCGCCCTTCGAACGTCGCCAGATTCTTGTAAACCGAGAGGAAAGTCTTTTGGGCCACCTCATCGGCGTCGTGGTGGTTCCCCACCATCTTGAGCGCCAGGAAATACGCCATGCGTTGGTATTTCTTGACGAGCACCTCGAAGGCAAATTCGTCGCCGTGCTTCACAAACCGCTCAATCAGAATTTTGTCGTCGTCGTTCACTGGCGGCTCGCCGTTGTTTTTCTCGCCTTCGAACAACTGGACACGCGACCGGCCGGCTTAGTTCAACGCCACGCGGCTCATTTCACGCAAGGGGTCATAAGAATTGAGGAATTTTGCCGGCGATTCGCGGTTATTCAGGAAATTTTCCGCCGCTCACTCGTGGCCGGCGAACGCCGCCAGCGGCGTCAGGCCCCCGGTCAGGATGCCGGAATGCGCCAGGACGAACACTTTCACGTCGGCGTTCTCGCCGGCGAGCTCCTGCCGCAGATGCGCGAGCGAGGCGCGATCTTGCGACTGGCTCTCGCTAAACGCCCAGGACGAGCCGACGAGCCGGCCGTCTTTCGTCGCGTTGGCCGCATCGCCGAGGAACAAAACGCCGTTGACGAGATAGGCGGCGCTGCCGGCGGTGTGGCCGGGAATCGCGAAGACGCGGATCGCGGCCTTGCCGACGGTCACCGTTTCGCCGTCGTGGAGTGCGCGGGTCACTTTGACGCCCGTCGGTTTGGTCGGCACGAAGCGCGTGATCGGCCCTTTGCTGCCGACGCGGCCCTCGGCGAGCGCTACGTCCGGCTCCAGGGCCATCACTTGCGCCTTCGTGCACATGGGCGCGGCGGCGGTGTGATCGTGGTGGCCGTGCGTCAACAGGATCGCCTTGACCGCGTCGATTCCCAGATGGCGGCGCGCCAGTTCGGCGAGCAGCGCCTTGCCCGTGGCGTCGTTGCCGGCGTCGATCAGCGCCACCCCGCCCTCGCCGTCGTCGATGACGCCGAAGCTGACAAAGCCGTCTTTGACGACGCGCACGCCGTTTTGTTCATAGCCGTCCTTGATGTCCGCCAGACCCGCAAAGGTGACGGCGAAAATGGTCCCGACGCCGATCGCCAGCACGCCAACCAGGATTCCGACGACGATCAACGCAATTTTCATGGGAAACGCCTCCGTGAGCGAAGTTGGAAAGCCGCTGCGCGGCGGAAGGACCTCTCCCCGGCCAATCACGCTAACCGCGTGATCGGCCTGCCCCTCCCCGACGCAGGGAGGGGCCGTATGCATTGTTCGGCAGATGCCGCCCAATGCTGGATCCAAGCCCCCCGCAATCCTTTCTCGCTCCGCGCGGTCGCGTTCATGTCGGCGGACACGGCCGCGCTCGGCGGCTAACGCACTATATGTCACCGCGCGCGGAGACCATTCGAATTCGGGCGATAACGGCGGTCAAGTCGGACGCAATTTCGTCATTTCGAATCCGCAGGATTTGCAGACCTCGCGCAGATAGAAATTTTTCCCGCTCGACGTCCCGGCCGCGTTGCCATTCGTGAATCGGTCCGTCCGCTTCGACGACCAAGTTCGCCCGCGCGCAATAAAAATTGACGATGAAATGGTCAATGATTTGTTGTCGGCGAAAAATCAGGCCGTTGATTTGGCGGCGACGCAACATTTGCCAAAGCGCATCTTCCTCGCGCGTCATTCTCCTGCGTAACTGACGAGCCCGTGCAATTTTTTTTTCGTCGACTTTTTGACCGGCGACAATGCACTTTGGCATGCTCATGATTGACCCCATTTTCTCGCGGCAGGCCATCGAATGACAAGCCCCGGGTTCTTTTGCTGACTCGGGTCCGCCTGGCAATACGGCGCTCGGCCGCCCCTCCCTGCGTCGGGGAGGGGCGCGGCCACGCTGGGCGTGGCCGGGGGAGAGGTCTGCGCGATCAAAAACGAGTGCAAATCGGCCCTTTTCGCGGCGTTGCAGGTCTTATTCCGCTGCTTATGCGGCGAGGTCCGCCCGAAAAGAATCGGGCCGAACATCATCATTCGCCGCTGTCCGGCTTTCACGCAACCACTACCCGGCCCTCTTGCAGCACCCAGAGCGGCCGGTGCAGATGCCGCGCCGATTCCAGCGGATTGCGCTCGTATACTGCGAGGTCCGCGGTCTTGCCGGCCTCGATCGAACCCAGCGCGCCCTCGAGGCCGAGCACGCGGGCGTTGTCGATCGTCGCCATGCGCAGCACGTCGGCCGGCGCAAAACCGGCCTCTTCGAGCACCGTCATTTCCAGGTGCATCGCGCCCGGAAAAATCAGCGGCACGCCGCCGTCGTTGCCGCAGCCCATCGGCACGCCGGCCCTGTACATCGCGACCGCGTTGTCGCCGCCGTTGGTCGCCGCGGCCGTGAACACGGTCGGCAGCGGCCACGGGATCAAATGCTTTCTGCGATAGGACGACGGATCGGACAATTCGTGAAAATAGGCCAACGTGCCCTCGACCAGATCGGGTTCGGCGAATTCGCGCACCAGCGCCGGCAACACGGTTTGCCGCCGCTCGACCAGACGCGGCAGCATGCCGCGGCCCCAGTTCGGGTCGCCGTCCATATGGTATGCGAGTGAAAAGGCGACCGACGCGGTGGGGATGAAATACGAGCCGCGCCGCTTCGCCGCCGCAATTTCCTCGTCGGTCAGCCGGCGGTCGCTGACCATGTGCTCCATCGTCGCCACGCCGCCGTCGAGGCCCTTGTGGAAACCGGCCGCGCCGGTGTGGTGCAGCGCGACCGGCCGGCCGCATTTCGCCGCCTCGTCGCACACGGCGGCGATCGTCGGCAAATCCATCAGGGGCAGCGCGGCGCCGGGCAGCCGCAACTCGATCGCCTGCTGAAAGAGCTTGATGAAATCGACCCCGGCGTCGGCGGCGCGGCGCACGGCGGCGCGGCCCTCGGCCGGCGTGTTCACGGTTTGCAGGAACCGCTGCTTGGACAGGATCGTCATCCGTTGCGCGTAGCCGTGCGCGACATCGAGCGCACAGCACCAGCGAATGCGCGGGCCGATCACCTCGCCGCGGGAAATCTTCGCGAGCAGCGCCGGCAGCGCATTGTCGATCGCCAGCATGTCGCGCACGGTCGTCACGCCGTGCTTGACGCACTCCTCGGCATTGCGTTCGATCTGGCGCTCATACGCGAACAGCAGGTCCGGCGACTGGGCGAACGCGCCGGGCAGCGACATGTGGCAGTGCGCGTTGATCAGGCCCGGAATCACATACCCGCCGCGCAGATCGAGCGTGCAGCACGACGGCAGCGGACGGCCGCCTTGCGGGTGAAACAGCTCGGCGATTTTCCCGTCGCGCAACAGCGCCGCCCGCTCGGGGCGCAGCGCGCCGCGAGCGACGTCGATCAGGTTCGCGTCGGTCAAGAGCAGGGGCTCGGCGCGCGGCGCCAGGCCCTCGCGCGGCGCATAGCGCGAGGTGAGATGCATGCACGCCGGCAGCGCGCAACCGGCGGCCGCCGCGGCGCTCAACTTCAGGAACTGGCGACGATTCATGCTCTTTGCTCAGAAAATGCGGATCACTTCGAAATCGGCGCAGTATGCAATGCGGCGCCGCGGTCGGCAAGCGGCGAATGCCGGCCGGTCGCGGCGGCGGCCCCCGGTCGCGCAATTTCGCGAGTCGGCGGAAGATGCGTTGGCCAGCGAAAATGTAGAATGTTGAATGGCGAATGGCGATTTTCGGGCGGCGTCGGCAATTCTGCATTCGCCATTCACCATTCTCCATTCTCCATTGTGCGGGTGTTGAGTTCGCAAAAACCCGATCAATGCGGGAAAATCGACAGTCTCTATAGGTCGTATAGAGACTGTCTATAAAGTGAATTTTATCGTCGTGACGGCGATTCAGCCGACC
>CAZHPN010000013.1:0-55842 GCA_964534375.1 uncultured bacterium
AGTGGCAACGCTACTGGCGAAAACGACTCCGTCTCGATGAGAACAACGTGTCCCTACACTTCCGCGGAGCGAAAATCGCGTAACCTACAAATCATGGGACGATACCAACTCGTAACTCGTTCCTCGCGCGCGGCGTTCGCCGCGCGCGAGGAACGAACGCCTCATGGCGTGTGCAAATCGAGCGGTTGCGGGGCGTGCGGGTCCGGGTTGGCGAGAATGTCGGCCTGCGTAAACCAGGCGGGTTTGTATTCCTGCTGCACGTACAGCCGCGTGCCGTCGCTGTAGTGCGGGCTGGCCGGGTCGAGGCTTTCGGAGATCGGCCGCGTCGTCCAGGCCTGCGGCGGGTTCGCCAGTTCGACCAACATCATAAATGACGAGCCGGTGTCGCAGTCGATGCGGCCTTGCGCGTCCAGCGTTCCGGCGTCCTGTAGCAAGGTGTCGAGTTCCGGGCCCGAGCCGGGCAGCGGAAACGTCGCGCCGGCGTATTGGAAATAATGGATGTCGCCCCAGCGCGCCGTAACCGCGCCGTAATCCTGCTGGGCGGCGGTCGCCGCGGCCAGCAGGATCTTCACGGCGTTTTGCTGTTTCGCGGCGGACCAACCGCTGGCGTCGACCGTTTGGCGCGGGTCGATCGAACCCCACAGCGCGTTCGCGCCGGCGATCCACGCCTGCATGAGAAGGACGGCTTGCGCGTCGAGGCTCGCCGTGCGGTCCCACGCCTGCAAGGCCGCGATCGCGCCGGGCAGCAGGTTTTGCGGATCGGGCACGTCGGCGCGTTGCCGTTCCCAGCAATATACGAGCGCGGGCAGCCACGCGTCGGCGAACATCGAAAACTGGTCGGTCGACAGCGCCTGCAGTTGGTCGACCGTCCAGCCGCCGTGCGCCGCCAACTGGGCGAGCGCCCGCGCGCCGCGGCCGTTGATGCCGAAATCGCCGACGACGTAATTGGGATAATCGCCCTGATGAATGGTTGTGCCCGGGCAAACGAACCACGCGGCCGTGTTGCAATTCTGGAAGAAGCCGGCGGCGGGGTTCGTTTCCTGCGGCAGTTCGTCGAAGGGCACGAGGTCGCCCCAGGCCGTGGCCGAGGTGTTGCCGGGCACGGGCCTGGTGAAATCGTAACCGGGGGGCCGGCGGTAGACCGTGCCGTTCCAGACGTAATAGATGTTGCCGTTGACGTCGCCGTAGCCGACGTTCCAGCGCACGAAGTGGCGCATCTGCACGGCCGCCGTGAACGACGCGAGGTCGCTCGCGCGGTTCATCGCCAGCACCTGGTCGAGCGCGCCGACGTCGTCCCACGTCGCCATACAGCCGGCCACCACGGCGTCGGCCGCGAAATGCACGAGCGGGCCTTGCACGGCGTAGTAGTAATGCACCGGTTCCGGCGATTGGCCCTGCACGGCGATCGTGTCGTCGACGACTTCGAGATCGCGGTAGGCGCCGTCGTATTGATATTGGTTGAGGTTGGCCGGGTTCATGGTCAACAGATACGCGTCGGCGACGTCGGGGCTGTTGTTGGTGATCGTCCAGGCGACGCTGCCGTTGTGGCCGAGCCAGACGCCGGGGACGCCGAAGAACGCGGCGCCGGAGACGTTGTAGTCGCGGCTGACCAGATGGATTTCGTACCACGCGTTCGGCCCGTCCCACGGCACGTGCGGATCGCCCTGTAGCATTGCGGCGCCGCCGGCGGTCTGGCTCGGCGCCAGCACCCAGAAGTTCGAGCCGTGCGCGCCCGTGACCGGCGCGCCGGCCGGCGGGGCGAGGCCGCCGGCGACCATGTCGGCGCTGAGTTGCTCGACCGCGCGCGCGAGCACCTGGTATTTCGCCAGCGCCGCCACGTCGGCGGGCGCGATCGGTTCGGCCCACGACGGCGCGTCGGCCGGGTTCTGCGCCATATAATAGTTGACGCCGTCGGCGAAGGCCGTCGCCGCTTCCTGCGCCTCGGCGGACAACTGGTCGAAATTCGTCTCGACGAAATCGCGAACGCGCAGCAGGCGGTAGAAGTAATCGCCGGCGAACGCGCTGGGGCCGTCGATCTCGGCCAGCCGCCCGGCGACCATGCGATACAGCAGCAGCATCGCTTCGAGATGGTCGGACGCATGCGCGTATCCGGCGCCGAAAAAGAGCGCCTGATCCGAGCCGCCGAAAATGTGCGGCACGCCGTAGAAGTCGCGGTAGATGCGCACTTCATCCGCGCCGAGTTGATCGAGAATGTCGCCGGGCGAGGCGTCGTCGTCGGTCGGGCTTGTTCGAACGCCGGCCGGCGTCGACGCATGATGGCAGGCCGCGGCCGAGAGGCAAATCGAGATCGCCAGAAGCAGAAGCGCAGACCGAGGCAGGTTCGTCTTCGTCACGCCGCTATCGTAGCCTAATCGGCGCGGCGGTGGAATTGGCGCGGATCAAATTTCGCGCTCTTCCAGCGCCTGCACTCCCCAGAGCAACGGCAGCACGGTGGCGCCGGCGAAGAGCGTCAGGCCGATCGCGGCGGCAACGGCGGCGGTCGCGACCTGGCTCTGGGTCAGCGCTTGATGCGCCAGCGTCGCGCGCATGATGTCGCGGCCGGGGACGTAGGCGAGCGCGACCTCGACCATGATCAGGGTCATCGCCGTCACCATGAACACGATGGAACTCGCGCCGGTGGCCATCCGCGCGACGTTGCGTTCGTTGAACGCCGGCATGATCGCGCCGACGCCGACGGCGAGCCCGGTGATCGCCACGGAGACGAAGAGCATCAGCGACGCCGAGAAGATCATCAGAAAGGCGCTCGTGCGCAAGAAGTAATTGCTGACCACCACCAACGCCTGGCCGACGAGCACGATCGGCACGACGTACAGGCCGAACTTCGCCAGCAGCAGATCGCGCATGGGAACCGGCGCGGCGCGCAGGATCCAAAACGCGCGGCCCTCGGTGGACACCGCGGGCAGCACAAACCGCACGCAGACCGCGGAGAGGACGAACCCCGCCAGCACCATGTTCACGAAGGCGATGATTCCGCGCTGGTAGACCGTCAGGCCGAAGCGCTCCAACGGCAGCACTTTGAAGTTGAACAGGTACACGACGCAGAGCGCCAGCAGAAGGAGCAATTGCGTCCATTGCGTCGTCTCGCGGAAAAAGGCCTTGAGGTCTTTGACCATGATCATCCGCCGCAGCGGCTTGAAGCTGAGCGCCAGCGCCTCGAAAACGCGGCCGGCGCCGATCCCGGTCGTCAGGCGCGCCTGCCGCCCTTCCTGCGCTTTGCTGAACGCGTCGAGATACCAGCGTTCGGCAGCCCACGCGGCGACGGCCAGGCCCGCCAAACCCGAGAACAAGCCGTAGGCCGTCATCAGCAAGACGTTGCGGTCGAGCTTGCCCATCAAGCCGCCCCACAGCGCTTCGGTGGCCCACACCGACGGCAGCAGCGGCGAATCGGGCGCGCGCAGCGTCGCGAAATACTCGGCGAAACCGTGAAAGAGGTCGGGGTTGAAGAGTTGTTCGGGCCGCAGGAACCGCACGAGGAAATACGCCGCGACCACCAGGCCGATGGAGAGAATGACCATCACGTCCTGCGTTTTGCGCGCGGGAAACGCCTTGACCAGCAGCGTCGTCGCCAGCGCCCCGAGCGCCGCGGGCAGGATCACGAAGATGATCATCACCAGCGCCGCCCAGGGGTAGAACCACATCGGGCTGTCGAAGACGAAGCCGGCCGCCAGCCAGAGCGGCAGCGCGAAGAGCATCACCATCCAACCCGACTGCAAACCGGCGTGCAGCGTGCGGGTCAGGAACAGGCGATCGATTGCGATCGGCGCGCTGACCAGCAAGTGCAGGTCGTCGGCCAGGTAGAGGTTGCTCAGGCTGGCGACGATGTTGGAAAAGGTCAGCACGGCGAAGAAGATCATGAACAGGAAGCCGAGCAGCTTGCGGACCAGCAGCGAGCCGAACGGCTCTTCGGCGGCCAGCCGGCCGAACAGCAACACGCCGGCGGCGAGCAGGCCGATCCAGAAGAGAAGCGTCAACGCGCCGAAGAAGTAAAACTTGAAGCGCTCGAGCCGCGTGCCGCGATAAAACGTGTTGTGCAGCGTTTGCCGCAACGGCAAGAACAGGTGTTCGTAACTCGGCTGGACGGGTTCGTCGGCCATCTCACTCGCTTCCCCCGGCGGGATTGGCGGCCGGGGCCGGCGACGCCTCCGCGGGCGGCGCGGCGGGCGGCTTCTCGGCCGCCTCGCGGTCGGCCTCGCGCTGGCGAATCACGTAGCGAATATAAGTCTTCAGGACCCGATTGCGTTCGACTTCGCCGGTGAGCTTCTTGAGGTCTTCGTAAATGGTCGGATCGACGATCAGGCCGCCGATCGTCCCTTCGCCCTGCTCGATGCGTTTGGAAATTTCCGCGAGGTTGGCGGCGGTTTTGCGCAGGTCTTCGAGCATCTGATATTTTTCCGGATCGTAGATCAGCCCGTGGATCACGCCCTTTTCCTGCTTGATGTCGACGATCGTCTGCCGCAGGGCGTCGCTGGTCGCGGCGACGTTGTCCATCAGCTTCTTGACCTGCTCGCCGTAAATCACCTCGTGGATATTGCCGGGGCCTTTTTCGACGGTGGCGACGATGCCGCTGATGCGGTGCACGGTCGCCTGCAGGTCGGTGAGGATTTGCGTTTTCGTCGGTTCGTAAATCAAGTCGTGCAGCACGCCTTTGCCCGTCTCGACCTCGCCCACGATATTGCGGACGCTGGTGACCGTGCGCGACAAATCCGTTTCCGTGCCGGGTTCGCCGGCCATCGAGGCGAACAGCCGTTTCAGGTAGGCCGCGGCGTCGCCGGCGGAGTCCATGATCTTGTTCGCCTTGTCCAGCGCCTCCGACATCGACGACGGTTCGACGCTCGCCAGCGTGAAGCCGTCGGTCACGAGGCCGGCGTCGGCCGTGCCCGGGGAGAGGTCGAGAAATTTCTTGCCGAGCAAGCCGAGCGACGAAATGCCGGCCACGCCGTCTTTGTTGACGCGGTCCATCGCGCGGTCGTCCACGGTGAAATCGACCCACACCGTCGCCTCGCCCTTGACCGGCGAGAAGCGGATGCGCGTGACGTAGCCGACCGCCACGCCGGCCAGCCGCACTTCCGAGCCGTTGATCAAGCCGGCGATGTCTTTGAATTTGGCGTGCAACGTGATCGTGTGGCGGAAAAAGCCGGTTTTGCTGGTCAGCACGATGATGGCGGTCAGGAACACCGCCAGCACCACCAGGGCGAAAAACCCGACCTTGATTTCGCTCGATCGCTTCAGCGGCATGTCCGCCTCCTACAACGCAAGGTTGCCCTCGATGAAGTCGCGGAGCAGCGAGCCGGCCGGCTCGTTGCCGACGTCCGCCTTCGAGACGACTTTATGGATGCGCTTTTCGTACACCATCGCGATGCGGTCGGCGACGAGCATCGCGCTGGTCATGTCGTGGGTGACGACCAGGCTCGTGACGCGCAGTTCGCGCTGCATTTTCAGGATCAGCTCGCTGATGCGCCGCGTGTTCGACGGGTCAAGCCCCGTGGTCGGCTCGTCCCACAGGATGACGTGCGGCTCCAGCGCGATCGCCCGCGCGAGGCCGATGCGTTTGCGCATGCCGCCCGACAACTCGGCGGGCATCAAGTCGGCGGCGTCCGGCAGCCCGACGCGTTCGAGGTTGAGGCGCACCTTGGCGTCGATTTCCTGCTCGGTCAGCTTGAGGTGCGCGCGCAGCGGATAGGCGATGTTCTCGTGCACGGTCATCGAATCGAAGAGCGCCGCCTGCTGGAACACGTAAGCGATTTCGGCGCGGACCTGCACCATTTCCGTTTCGTCGAGCGCCGTCACCTCGCGACCCTCGTAGACGATGCGCCCGTCGTCGGGCTCCATCAGCCGAATCAGGCATTTCAGCAGGACCGACTTGCCGGTGCCGGAGCCGCCGACGATCACCAGGTTTTCGCCCTCGCGCACGTCGAGCGTCAGGTCTTCGAACACGGTCTTCCGCCCGAAGCTTTTTTTCACGCCCTCGAATCGAATGATGAATTCCCGTTCGCTCATTCGCGCCTCTAGCCGAAAACCAGGAGAATCCGGGTCAAAAAGAAATCCGCGAGAAAGATGAAAATCAGGCCGCTGACGACCGTCTTGGTCGTCGCGTTGCCGACGCCCTCGGTGCCGCCGAACGTGCGCATGCCGTTGTGGCAGGCGATGAGCACGATGCCGATCGCGAAGACGTACGTCTTGGCGAGGCCCGTCAGCAGGTCGCCCAGCGCTACGCCGTCGATCGTGTCGCTCAGGTACGACCGCGGGCTCTGGCCGACGAACGTGACGCCGATCACCGCCCCGCCGAGAATGCCGACCACGTCCGCGAGCATCGCCAGCGACGGCAGCGCGAAGAGCATCGCCCACATCCGGGGCACGACCAGTTTCTTGATCGGGTCGGAACCCAGCGCGCGGATCGCATCGATCTGTTCGGTGACGGCCATCGACCCGAGTTCCGCGGCGATGCCCGAGCCGACCCGGCTGCCGACGACGACGCAGCACAGCACCGGCCCGAGTTCGCGCAAGATGGCGATGCCGGTCACGACCGAGACGTATTCCTTGCCGCCGAAGCGATCGAGGCCCGTGGCGAATTGCAGCGCGAACACCGCGCCGGTGAAGAACGAGGTCATCATGCCGATCGCCAGCGAGTCGACGCCGAGCAATTGAATTTGGCGAAATGTCTCGTGCAATTCCAGCGGCCGCGTGAAGCTGCGGCGAAAGGTCTTCCAACCGAGGCTGATCAACGAACCGAAGTTTTCCAAAAATTCGGCCAGTTTTTCGCCGGTCTCGGCCAACACGTCGTCGAAACGCACGGTCACTCCCCGGGCTCGGCGGATCGCTGCTGGTGGAACGCGTCGACGAATTTCTTGAAATCCGCCAGGCACGCGTCGAACTGCGCGGGATCGGCGACGTAGACTAGGTCGTAAACCCACGAATCGATGCGCACGACCACGATGGCCAGCCGGATTTCCGCGCCGTCGAGGCGGCCGTCGACGACCGTCCACAACGCCTCGCGATCATCGACCTCGAAGAAATTGTTTTCCAGGATTTTGCGGTCGGTCATGTCGAACAGCAGGTGGTTGCGCAGCGCCGTCAGATTCGCCTGGCGGTTCGGCGCATAGAGCACGTTGACCATGATGATCTGATTGTGCAGCGTGTTGTGAAAGGCGACCTTGGCGCCGCCGCGGTGCAGGACTTGCCAGCCGACCGGCAGCGGGCCCGTGAAAAACCGCGCCCCTTCCGCCGTTTTTTCCATCGCCTCGACGCCGTCCGGCGCCGCGGGGTTTTCCGGGTTCGCGTTCGGGGCCGGGGACCGGGCGCAACCCGCCAAGCCCAGTCCGAGCCCGAGCCACAAACAAACCAGCCAGCGCACCCACGCCCGCATCTCGTTCCTCCACCGCTCGGGAGACCCAGATTTTTCCATCGATCTTGTGCGGCGATCATAACCAAGGCGCGGGATAACTGCAATATTCGATAGTTGCTGCGGCGATTGCCATGGCCGGCGTCGTGCGGGCCGCTGCCGCACAATTGCCGCATGGATTCAAGGATTTATTGCGAGGAATCTTGCCCGCCGCCGAAAAAACGTTTATAAACCCGCCGTACGACCAATTTCCAACGAAACAAGAAGGGGGAAGCGCGATGGGAGACATTCGTTTCGACGGCAAAGTAGCGGTAATCACCGGGGCCGGCCGCGGGCTGGGGCGCTCGCACGCGTTGCTGCTGGCGTCGCGCGGCGCGAAGGTCGTGATCAACGACCTGGGCGGCGCGTGGACCGGCGACGGCGCGGGTTCCGCGACGCCGGCCGACGAAGTGGTGAACGCGATCAAGGCCGCGGGCGGCGAGGCGATCGCGAACTACGACTCGGTGCTCGAAGGCGAGAAAATCATTAAAGCGGCGGTCGACGCCTTCGGCCGCATCGACATCGTCATCAACAACGCCGGCATTTTGCGCGACGTGTCGTTCCACAAGATGACCGACGAAGACTGGAAAAAGGTGCTCGAAGTGCACCTCTTCGGCAGTTGGTCGGTGACCAAGGCGGCGTGGCCGCGCCTGCGCGATCAGGGCTACGGGCGCGTGGTGATGACCACGTCCGCGGCGGGCCTCTACGGCAATTTCGGCCAGGCGAATTACAGCGCGGCGAAGATGGGCATCGTGGGCCTCGGCTTCACGCTGGCGCACGAGGGCGAGAAGAAGAACGTCAAGGTGAACATCATCGCGCCGATCGCCGGCAGCCGCATGACCGAAACCGTGATGCCGAAAGACATGTGCGACAAGCTGAAGCCGGAATACGTTTCGCCGCTGGTCGCCTATCTGTGCAGCGAAGGGTGCCAGGTCAACGGCGGCGTGTTCGAGGTCGGCGCCGGCGTGGTGTCGCGCGTCCGCTGGCTGCGCAGCAAGGGCGTGGCGATTCCGTTGACCGAAGGCGTCAGCATCGAAAATATCGTCGAGCAGTGGGACAAGATCAACGACATGGCCGGCGGCCAGATGGTCGGCACCCTGCACGAATCGACGATGATGACGATGCAGAATTTGTCGACGGCGAAATAATCGCGTTCCCTATCAACTCATCGGGGCGAACCTTGCGTTCGCCCCGTGTAATTTAATGCCGGCAACAATGTTTACTTCATCCGCGGCGCGGCGGCTTTGATCTCGCTCGATGCGTAGCTTTCATAGGGCTGGAAATTGCCTTGGAACAACTTCACGAGCTTGGCCGCCTGCTCGTCGTAGGCGCGTTTGTCGTTCCACGTCGCGCGCGCGTCGAGCACCTCGGGCGGCACGTCGGGGCACGAGGCCGGCACCAGAATCTGGAAGTACGGGTCCGGCGCCATCGGCACGCCGTCGAGCGCGCCGGAGAGCGCGGCCTCGACCATCGCGCGCGTGTGCGCAATGGAAATACGGTGGCCGACGCCATAGGGGCCGCCGGTCCAACCCGTGTTGATCAGCCAGCAGTTGACGTTGTGTTGCGCGATTTTCTCGCCCAGCAAGTCGGCATAAACGGTCGGGTGCAGCGCCATGAACGGCGCGCCGAAGCAGGCCGAGAACGTCGCCTGCGGCTCGACGACGCCGCGTTCCGTGCCCGCGACTTTCGCGGTGTAGCCGGAGATGAAGTGGTGCATCGCCTGCGCCGCCGTCATCTTGGCGATCGGCGGCATCACGCCGAAGGCGTCGGCGGTGAGCATGACGATATTTTTCGGGTGATCGCCCCGGCCCGACGGCACGTGGTTCGGAATCTGGCTCAGCGTGTACGCGGCGCGGGTGTTGACCGCCAGCGTGGCGTCGTCGAGGTCGAGCGCCCGGGTCTCGGGGTCGATCGCGACGTTTTCGAGAATCGTGCCGAAGCGGTGCGTCGCGTCCCAGATCATCGGCTCGGCGGTCGGCGAGAGGTTGATGACCTTCGCATAACAGCCGCCCTCGAAATTGAAGACGCCGGTCGGGCTCCAGCCGTGCTCGTCGTCGCCGATCAGCGAACGGCGCGGGTCGGCGCTGAGCGAGGTCTTGCCGGTGCCGGACAGGCCGAAAAAGAGGGCCACGTCGTTCTTGGGCCCGATGTTCGCCGAGCAGTGCATGCCCAGAATGCCGCGTTGCGGCATCAGGTAATTCATCACCGTGAACAGCGACTTCTTGATTTCGCCGGCGTACGACGTGCCGCCGATGATGATCTTGCGTTCGGTGAAGTTGGCGATAATGAAGGCCTCGGAGGTGGTGCCGTCGAGCTCGGGGGTCGCCTGGAAATTCGGCGCGTGCAGCACCGTGAATTCCGGCTGGAACGCGGCCAGCTTCGCCGCGTCGGTCTCGGGGATGAACAGCGTCCGCGCGAACAGGCTGTGCCAGGCGTGCTCGGCGACGACGCGCACCGGCAGGCGATACTGCGGATCGGCGCCGACGTAGCAATCCTGCACGAAAACCTCGCGGCCCTGGAAGTAGGCGCGCAGCCGCGCTTCGAGCCGGCGGAAGTCGTCGGGGCCGAAGGGTTTGTTGTTCGCCGTCCACCAGACGGTGTCGCAGCAGTTGGCGTCCTGCACGGTGAACTTGTCTTTCGGCGAGCGGCCGGTGTACTGCCCGGTGCGCACAACGAGCGACCCGGTGCGGCTGGTCAGGCCCTCGCGGCGGCGAATGACCTCTTCGTAGAGCGCGGCCACGCCCAGTTGGTGGTGGATGGGGCCGACGTGTTGCAATCCGGCGAGATCCAGCATGCGTGCGTCCTCACTTTTTTCGGGGCGGAAAACCGCGTTCGATTCTTGATACATGGTTGCCGCGGGGTCTGTCAACGATGAAAAGAAGGCCGGCGAAAATAGGCGGCCGACGCCCCCCGCCCGGGCCCCGCCGGGCGGCCGGCGCCGGCGGAATTCACGTTTGACCGGCCTCGACAGCGTGCTATTATTTGCTGTGGAAAGATGAGGCAAGAAATGAAGAACTTTCACTTTTCCGTCGTGATCGAGAAGGACCAGGATGGTTATTTCGCTTTCTGTCCCGAGCTGCAAGGTTGTTATGCCCAGGGCGATTCGCATGAGGAAGCGCTCGCCAATATTCGCGACGCCATTCGTTTGCACGTCGAAGACCGGTTGGCCGCCGGTGAGGAAATCGCCCAACCCGAGACCGTCAGCCTGACCTCGTTGGAAATTGCCGTATGACGCAGCGCCTGCCGCGCGTCACATCCACAGAAATAATCAAGGTCCTGACCAGCGAGGGCTTTGTTTTGGCCCGCCAAAGCGGCAGTCACAAAGTTTATAAAAACGCCGCCGAACGGCGGACAACCGTACCGTTTCACGGTCACAAAATTCTTCATCCCAAATTGTTGCAGAGCATCTGTCGAGACGCCGATATTTCAATGGAACGTTTGAAGGAATTGCTTTCCAAAATCTGATTCGCGTGTGGCTGCGCAGCGCGCCGCGTCTCACGCCGGCGGGATTTCCTCGATCTCTTTGAGCGACAAGCCTTCGCGGGCGAGGGCGAACAGGCCCAGCGCGGTCTGCGGAACGTAATTGGACAAGTGCAGCACGATCGCGGCGCCCATCGCCTTGTCCCAACTGACGTTGGAAACCAGCACGATCGCCGTCGCCGAAAGAAACTCGAACGTGCCGAAATAGCCGGGGCTGGCGGGGATCGACACGGCGATCGCGAAGCTCATCAGCACAAAAAACGAATCGGTCAGCGAGGCGGGAATGCCGCACGCGAGCAGGCCCAGGTAGGCGGTGTAGATGCTGATGATCCACAGGCCGAACGAAATGACGAGGATCCAGACGATCTCCAGCGGGTTGGTCGTCTGCGTCAGGCCGCCGATGAAATTGCGCAGGCCGCCCAGAAATTTCGCGCGCCATTTTTCCGGCAGCGGCTTGAGAAAAAAGCCGGCGACGCGCAGCGTCCGCTCGGTCTGCCACTTCAGCAGCACGATGATCGTCACCAGGCCGCCGACGAGAATCGAGAAATTGATCGCGATGCCGCGCTGCGTGAGGTTGACGCCGAATTTGTCGTGAATCGCCATGGTCAGCTTGGCCATCGGCGCGGAGAAATCCCAAACGTACAGGCTGAGCGCGAAGAGCACCAGGACGCTCAGCGTGTCGTAAATGCGCTCGACGACGACTGTGCCGAACGCCGCGCCGAACGTGACGCCGGTCTTGCGCGAGGCGCTCAGCGACCGTGCCACCTCGCCCAGCCGCGCCGGCAGCAGGTTGTTGAGCGCGAAGCCGATGCACGTCGACCAACCGAGTTGGATGCCCGAAACGCGTTTGATCGGCCGCAAGAACAGCGTCCAGCGATGGCCGCGAATAAAGAGCATCGACACAACGATCGCCGCGATCCCGAGCACGCACCACAGGTTGGCGGAGATCATCGCGCGCCAGGTTTCGGCGGGGTCGATCTTGCGAAACGCCAGCCAGAAAAAAAACAGCGACACGGCGATGCCGAGGTACACCTTCGGATCGCGCAGGCGGTTGCGGGGCTCGCCAGAACTGCGATTGAGCACTTTGAAAAAACTCCTCTTATCGTTCAAGGTCCGACGGCGGGTCTTCCGACGTCCGTTTTTGTCCCGATCTCACCGACCCGCTTGTCCGCGAATCTCGTCAAAAACGCCCCGGGCCGCGCTTTTGACGAGATTAAGTGCTCAATCGCCGTTCTACGGCAACCACGCCGCAGGAGGCTTTCCGGCGAACAGCGCGCGCGTCTTCTCGACGTCGCGCGTCATCGCCTCGATAAGTTGGTCGACCGAACGAAACTTCTTTTCGTCGCGCAACCGGTGCACGAAATGCAGTTCCATTTCGGCCCCGTACAACGCGCCGTCGAAATCGAGCAAGTACGCCTCGACGCGCAGTTCGTTGAGGTCGAACGTCGGGTTCTTGCCGACGTTCACCGCCGCGGCGTGCGCTTGGCCGTCGACCACCGCCACCGCCGCGTACACCCCGACGTGCGGAATCAGCTCCCACGGCGTCGCCACGTTCGCCGTCGGGAAACCCAGGCCGCGGCCACGATGGTCGCCGTGCGCGACGAGGCCGCGCAGGTGGAACGGGCGGCCGAGCAGCTTCATCACGGTGTCCATCTCGCCCGCCGCGGCCAGCCGCCGGATGCGGCTGGAGCTGATCGGCCAACCGTCCTCGATCACCGCCGCCATCTGGTGCACCGCGAAGCCGTACTTCTCGCCGAGCCCGCGCAGGTGGTCGGCGTCGCCGTCGCGCCCGCGGCCGAAGCTGAAATCGTAGCCGATCAGCAGCTCCTGCACCTGAAACAGCTCGAGCAGCACCTTCTGGACCCACGCGTCGGCCGGCGTTTGCGAAAGTTCGTGCGTGAACTCCGCGGTCACCAGCACGTCGACCCCGGCGCGTTCGATCAGCCGCGCGCGTTCCGCGAACGGCAAAATGAGCTGCAAGCCTTTTTGCGGGTACAGCAGCTTGACCGGATGCGGATCGAACGTCAGCGCGACCGCCGGCAGGCCGCGCCGGCGCGCCGTCGTCTTCAACTGTTCGATGATGAACTGGTGGCCGCGATGCACGCCGTCGAAATTGCCGATCGTCAGCGTCGTCGGCCCCAATTCGCCGGGTCGCAGGTCGTTTTCGCGCAGCAGCTTCATGCGGCGGCCACCACTTTCCGAATCGTCGGCCGCAACTCCGGCGGCTGCGGGCCGATCGTGAACGCGCCGGTCAAACGCTCGGCGGCGGCCGCGAGCCGGTCGGCGGTCACCGCGCGCAACGTGCAAAGCGGTTCGCCGGCCGCGACGCGGTCGCCGAGCCGTTTGTGCATCGTGATGCCCGCGCCGAAGTCGAGGACCTCGTCCACTCGCGCCCGCCCGGCCCCGAGATCGCGCGCGGCGCGGCCAATTTCCGCCGTTTGCATCAAGATCAAGAACCCGGCGCGCGGCGCGACGAAATCGCGCGCCGCCGCGGCGCGCGGCAGGCGTTCCGGATGCTCCACATACGCCGGATCGGCGCCGTGCGCGCGCACCCATTCGCCGAATTTCGCCAGCGCGCGGCCGTTCGCGAGCAGGCCGCGCAGTTGGGCCGCCCCGGCGGCGAGGTCGTGCTCGAGGCCGCCGACGTCGAGCATGTGCGCGCCCAACTCGACGCAGAGATCGGCCAACCGCCGGTCGCCGCGGCCGTTGAGGATCTCGATCGCCTCCGCCATTTCGTTGGCGTTGCCGATCTCGCGGCCGAGCGGCTCGCTCATGTCGGTGAGCACGGCCCGCACGCGCAGGCCCAGTTGCGCGCCGACCGTCGCCAGCGAGCGCCCGAGCGCCTCCGCCTCGTCGATTGTGGCCATGAAGGCCCCCGAGCCGAATTTCACGTCGAGCACCAGCGCCTCGATGCCCGCGGCCGCTTTTTTCGACAGAATGCTCGCCGTGATCAGCGCGATGTTTTCGACCGTCGCCGTGACGTCGCGCAACGCGTACCACTGGCCGTCGGCCCGGCATATTTCTTCGGTCTGGCCGATGATGCTGCAGCCGACCGTCGCGACGATTTCCACGAAACGGTCGAGCGGCGGAAACGGATCGTAGCCCGGCAGCGCTTCCAGCTTGTCGATCGTGCCGCCGGTGTGGCCGAGGCCGCGGCCCGCGATCATCGGCACGCGAAGGCCCGCGCAGGCGACCAGCGGCGCCAGGATCAGGCTGACCTTGTCGCCGACGCCCCCGGTCGAATGCTTGTCCACCTTCGGCCCCGAGATGCCGGTCAGGTCGAGCACCGCGCCGGATTCCATGAACGCGTGGGTCAGCGCGAGGGTCTCGCCGGCGTTCAGGCCGTGGTCGCAGACGGCCATCAGCAGCGCGGTCGTCTGGTAGTCGGCGACCTCGCCGCGCAAGTTGGCCTGCACGAACCACCGAATTTCTTCGGCCGTCAGCGTCCGGCCCAGGCGTTTTTTGCCGATGATGTCAACCGCGCGCATCGCCGCCCCAGTGCAAAGAAATTTGAGGGTAATGGCGCGCCGCCATTTCGTCAAACCGGGCGGGGCTGCGTCACGCTCGAAGCGTGACGAGACTGAGAGGCTGAAAGGCCGAAAGGCTGAGAGGCTGTTCTTAGCGCACACCGATTCGCTTCGCGCGGAGCCTTTCGACGGGTCTGACGTGTCTGACAAGTCCGACCGGTCCGACCTGTCAACGGGCCCCGCGCGAAACACGAACCGCGCGGCCCTGCCAACCCCCTCAGCCTCTCAGTCTCCCAGTCTCCGAGTCTTTATTCGATTACCGCCGTCGCCCCGCTCAAATGCGCCGCCAGCAGTTTCGCCAACATCTCGCAGTCGCTAGCTGTCGTCGTTTCGCGGATCGAATGCATCGCCAGCATCGGCGCGCCGACGTCGACCGTCGGCACGCCCAGGCGCGTCGCGCTGATCGGCCCGATCGTCGCGCCGGACAGCAGGTCGGACCGTTGCACGAACTGCTGCACCGGAACCTCGGCCGCCTCGGCGCACAGCGCCAGGTAGGCGCGCGTCGCGGCGGTGGTCGCGTAGCGTTCGCCGGCGTTGACCTTGATCGCCGGCCCGCCGCCGAGGCGCGGCTTGTGGTGCGCGTCGTGCAAATCGGCGTAGTTCGGATGCACCGCGTGCGCCCCGTCGGCCGAGACCAGCACCGATTTCGCCAAAGCGCGCAGCAGATCCTCGCGCGGCCGCTCGCCGCGGAGGCACAGCCGTTCGAGCAGGTTGTCCAGCAGCGTCGAGCCGGCGCCGCGATAGGTGCCGGAGCCGACCTCCTCATTGTCGAACAAGACGATGACGCGCGTCGGCCCGACCGGCTCGTCCGGCGGGTCGAGCAGGGCGGCGAGCGCCGCGTGGCACGACGCCAGGTTGTCGAGACCGCGGGCGAAGAGCAGTTCGTCGTCGAGCCCGCCGAGCGCCGGCGGCTGCGTGTCGACCAGATCGAGGCAGTAATCGGCTATCGTCGCCGCATCGACGCCCGCCGCCTCGGCCAGCGCGCGCCGCAGCTTGTCGTCGGTCGGGCTTTTTTCCGCGGTCAGGCCGAAAATCGCCGGCAAATGTTTCTGCCGATCGAGCTTCAGCCCCTCGTCGTTCACCTTGCGATTGAGGTGGATCGCGCAATTCGGGATGCGGCAGATCGGCTGAGTCAGCCGCACCGGCATCACTTGCGGCGCGCCGAAATCCGCGCTGGCCACGAGGAAGCCGGCGAGGGTCAGATCGCGGTCGGTCCACGTCGCCAGGATCGGCCCGCCATAGACCTCGACGCCCAATTGCAGGCAGCCTTCCTTCGCGTAAACGGCCCGGGGTTTGAGGCGCAACGCCGGCATGTCCGCGTGCGCGCCGACCAGGCGAAACCCCGCCTCGGCCGGCGGCTGAGTGCCGACGACGACCGCCGCGAGGCTGCTGCGGCCGCGCCGCACGTAAAATGACTCGCCCGGCGCCGCCGTCCACGAATCGGCCTCGCGGCGTTCGGCGAACCCGGCGGCGGCCAGCCGCCGCACCGCCTCCTCGACGGCGTGAATCGCGGTCGGCGACATCGCGAGATAACCAAGGAAATCTTCGGCAAACATCATGGTCTGATCTCCTTATTTTTTCCGTCATACCCGAAAAGCGATTACCCAACAAGACCTCGTGCGCCGCCCCGCGGCTGGGATGGCGCCGGCCGTTGGCCCGCGCCTCGCGCGCCGTGCGCGCCGCCGATCGCATCCCGCGGAGGAGTGTGACATATGTCAAAATGGGGAAGTCGAATTTGAAATCGCAGAGCCAGGGGACTCGGGGATCGATCCCGTCGACGGCCAGTTCTTTCGACAGTTGTTCGTAATGTTGGCGCGGTTGCTCGGCGCGCGGGGCGTTGTGGCAAGTGATGAGGATCGTCTCGTCATTCACGCGGATGTCGCCGTCGAGTCCGGCGAGGAGATCGCGGCTGAAGTGCACGGCGTCCCAGCGCTGATAGGACGGGCCAAGTTGCTGGCGCGCCGAATCATGCCCAAGGCGTTTTGCAATGCGGCGCCTCGGCCACGGTGCGGCCTTCGAGCAACTGATGGATGGCTTGGCGGAGGCGACGAACGGCGGGCCGTTGGCCAATTCGAAGCCGCGCTGGCTGAGCGTGCGGCGGCAGCCGCGGTTCGACGCGGGCGCCGCTTTGCGGGGTCCAGCCGAGCAGCAGATCCCACGCGCCCAGGCGCAGGAACTCCGGCAGCAGCAAGCAGACGCCGACCAACGAGCCCCTGACTTTCTCGGCGAGCAAGTGGCGCACTCCGCGTTCGAGATCGGCCGGAACGCAGGGAGCGGGGCGGCGCTGTTCCTTGGTGTGTTGCGTCTCAATCCGCGCCGGTTCGGCGTCGGGCCGGAACGCGAAGAGTTTTTTTGCAGGCCATACTCGGCCAGGAGGCGTTCCACGCTGCGGACGCTGATCGGCGAGCCGGTTTGGCAGAGTTTCTGGGTCAGGACCGCTCTAGTGCCTAGCTACAATTTGCGGGACGATAGCAACTCCTAACTTCGGCCCGCCTTGCCGGGGCGAAGTTAGCGGGTTTCCACGCCGGCGCGCAGCAGCGTCAGCGATTCGCCGTGCTGGCTGATGTCGAGGCCGACCAGTTCCTGCTCGGCCGTCACGCGCATCGGGATGATCAGGTCCGTCAGCAGATACAGGAGGTACGACCCGCCGAAGGCGAAGACGGCGACGATGCCCAGCGCGAGCAAGTGATACAAAAATGTCGTGACGTGCCCGGCGACCAGGCCGACGTCTTTGGCGAAGACCGCCGTCAGCAGCATGCCGACGGTGCCGCCGACGCCGTGGCAGGGGAAGACGTCGAGGGTGTCGTCGATTTCGGTCCACGTCTTGATGGCCACCAGCGTGTTGCTGATCGCCGCGGCGATGGCGCCGATGAAGATGCTGGCGCCGATCGAGACAAAGCCGGCCCCCGGCGTGATCGCGACGAGACCGACGACCGCGCCGACGCTCGCGCCGATCGCTGTCGGTTTGCGCCCGCGGGCCATGTCGAGGAAGAGCCAAGACAGCGCCGCCGCCGCCGACGCCGTGTTGGTCGTGGCGAAGGCCATCGCCGCCGTGTCGTTCGCCGCCAGCGCCGAGCCGGCGTTGAAGCCGAACCAACCGAACCACAACATCGCCGCGCCGAGGATCACGTACGGGATGTTGGCCGGCAGCATCGCCGCGTGCTGTTTTTTGCCGCTGCGGCGGCCGAGCATGATCGCGCCGGCCAGCGCCGCGAAACCCGCCGACATGTGCACGACGGTGCCGCCCGCGAAATCGAGCACTCCGAGCTTGTGCAGGAAGCCGTCCGGGTGCCACGTCCAGTGCGCGAGCGGGCTGTAAATCAGGATGGTCCAGAGAACCAGGTACAGCATGTAACTATTGAAGCGAACGCGTTCGGCGAACGAGCCCGTGATGAGCGCCGGCGTGATGATCGCGAACTTTAGTTGGAAGAACGCGAAGAGCACGAGCGGAATCGTCGGCGAAAGCGCCGGATGCGTCGCGCCGCCGACGTGGCGGAACATGAAAAACGTCGCCGGATTGCCGATCAGGCCCCCGATGCTGTCGCCGTACGCGAGGCTGAAGCCCACGACGATCCAGATGATGCTGATCAGCGCCATCGCGATGAAACTTTGCAGCATCGTCGAGATCACGTTCTTCGGCCGCACCATGCCGCCGTAAAAAAACGACAGGCCGGGCGTCATCAGCAGCACGAGGCCGCTCGCGCAGAGCATCCAGGCCACGTCGCCGGAATTGATCGCGCCGCCGGTCACCACGGGCGCCGCGACGGGAACGAAGGCGGCCGCCAACGCGACTACGGCCAACACGATCAACGGCATGGTTGTTTGTTTCATGGTCCGGAACCTCCTGTGCAAAGGCGTCGTTTGGAACCGTCCGCGCGCTTTACCGCGGCGTGCTGCCCAGCCTCTGTGGGACGATTCGTCACTGCAAGAATTAAATAATCATCAAGTTTCGTGCCGAAATCCCGCCGCCGGCATATCCGGCCGATTTTGTTGCGGTTTGGCGGAAATTTCGGCCGCCGGCTCGCGAATTCGACGATACAAAAATGGTTTTTCAGCGGCGGATGACACAAAAATGTATCGCCGCGCCCGGCACATAACAAAAAATTCGCGCCGTTGCATTGCGAAAACCGCCGCCGAGGATATACGTTATTAGGATCAGAATGTGCGGAAAGCGCCTCGGCTGTGGAAACCGGACGATGGCGATACAAAACTGTAGTGTCGCCAGTCGGCCGTCCGGTTGCGGCCTGCGGCCGACCATGGCGAAACCGCGGGTTTTGCTCGCTGTTTACTGTCAACGATTCGCCGGTCTTCTGGCACGGCGGTTGCACGCATATATTGCAACCGAAAATGACCGGGATGAGGGAGGGAGTGCGCCATGAAGAAGATTGAAGTGTTTCTTCGCGAAGAATCGCTGCAAGACGTCAAAGACGCGTTGCGCGCTATCGGCATCGTCGGCATGAACGTCCATGAAGTGCACGGGCACGGGCGCCAAGGCGGCATCAAATTGGCGTGGCGGGGCACGTCGTACCAGATGGATCTCTTGCCGAAGATGCAGCTCAATGTCTTCTTGAGCGATCACAACGTCGAGCGCACGATCCAGACCATCATGAAAGCCGCGCGCACCGGCGACGAGGGCAAGGAGGGCGACGGCGTCATCTTTGTCTTGCCTGCCGACGACATGATTCGCATCAGCACGGGCGAACGCGGACGCGACGCGCTGCAGTACCCCGGCGACATCGACGACGCCTCCGCGCAGAAGTAATCGCGAGCGGCGCGAGTTCCGGCGACGCGTGCGCATACGCGCTATTTTCGGCGGCGCAAACTGATTTGACGGCCGCTTCGCTTCTCTCCATCATCGAGCGATGCCTCGCCCAACCAAGCCCAGCGTTCTGCTCGTCAATCCGTGGATTCACGATTTCGCGGCGTTCGATTTCTGGGCGCGGCCGCTGGGCCTGCTGACGGTCGGCGGGGCGTTGCGCGAGGCGGGCGTCGCCGCGACGCTGCTCGATCTGACCGATGCGCAATCGCCGCACTTGCCGGCGGGGCTGCGCCCGCGGCGGCGGTTCGGCCGCGGGCGATTCCCGTCGCAGCAGATTCCACGGCCCCGCGAGTTGCCGTTCATCAATCGCAAATTCCGCCGCTACGGTCTGCCGCCGGAGGCGGCCGAGGCGGCGCTGGCGGCGCTGCCGCGGCCCGACGCGGCGCTGGTCACCTCGATGATGACCTATTGGCATCCCGGCGTGCGCGAGACGATCGCGCTGCTCAAACGCCGCTGGCCGAAGTTGCCGGTTTTGCTCGGCGGCGTTTACGCCACGCTCTGCCCCGAGCACGCCCGCGCGCACATGGGCGCCGACCTGGTCGCGCCGGGGCCGCTGGAAGAGGCCGCGGCGGCCTTGGGCGAATTTCTCGGCGTCGCCATGCCGGCTTTCGATTCGGCCGATCCGCCTTCGCCGGCGTACGAACTCCATCCGCACGCCGACAGCGCGGCGTTGCTCACTTCGCGCGGCTGCCCGCGAGCGTGCCCGTACTGCGGCGTGCGGCGGCTGCAGCCGACGTTCGTGCGCTATTCGCCCGCGGCGGTCAAGCGCGACGCGCGGCGGCTAGTCGAGGAACTCGGCGTCGCCGACATCGCGCTCGTCGACGACGCCTTTCTGCACGATGCGGCCCGCGCGCTGGACATCCTCGGCCGCCTCGCGACGCTCGCGCCGCAGCCGCGCCTGCACGCGGCGTCCGGCCTTTCCTGCCGCGGGATCACGCCAGCCGTCGCCCGCGCGATGAAAGCGGCCGGCTTTGCGACGCTGCGCCTTGGTTTGGAAACGGCCGATCCGGCGCGGCAGCGGGACCTCGGCGGCAAGGCGACGTGCGACGATTTTCTCGAGGCGATCGGCAACCTTGCCGCCGCGGGCTTCGGCCGCGAGCAGGTTGGCGCATACGTGCTGATCGGGCTGCCGGATCAGGCGCCGGCGGAAGTCGAGGAGACCGTCGACTGGGTGTTCGGGCAGGGGATCCAGCCGCATCTGACCGAGTATTCGCCGACCCCCGGCAGCCCGCTGTTCGCCCGGGCGCGGCACATGTCGGCGTTCGATCTTTCCGAGCCGCTGTTTCACAACCCAACGCTGCTGCCGTGCGCCGACGCGGTGATGACCCGCGCGGCCGTGCAACGGATTCGCGAAAAAATCTCTCGGAGGCGGCGGGACGCGTAGCGTGCCGAGGCGGCGCGGCCTGCTCCTCCCTCTCCCCTTGGGCGAGGGCTGGGGCGAGGGCCCTCACCTGGCCTACGGCCGACCTCTCCCAGAGGGAGAGGATCTTTCAGAACGTCTCGTCGAACGGCCCTTTGCCGAGACGCACCAATTCCGGCCGGCCGCTCATCAGCGAAATGATGGTGCTCGGCTCGGGGTAGATGTAGCCGGCGTCGATCACGAGACCGATCTGATGGCCGAAAATCTGCAGGATGTCATCCGGGTCGGCCAACAGTTCGCCGCCCGGCGCCGAGCAGCTCGTGCTGACCAGCGGTTCGCCGAGGACCTGGCCCAGGGCCGCGACAATATTGTCCTTTGGGCAGCGCAGACCGACTTCTTTGCGGGGCGTTTGCGTGATGCGCGGCGCGGCTTTGGTCGCCGGCAAAATGAATGTATAAGGCCCGGGCAGCAGGCGGCGCATGACGCGATAGGCCACGTCGTCGACGTTGGCGTATTCGGCGATGTTGGACAAATCGGCGCAGAGCAGCGACAGCGGGCGCTTGAGGTCCTTCCCTTTGATCCGGTACAGCTCTTCGATGCCTTGCTTGTTGTGCAGGTGCACGCCCAGCGCGTACGTCGTATCCGTCGGATGGGCGATGATGCCGCCCTTTTTCAGGATCTCCGCCGCCTTCTGGATCAGCCGCATCTGCGGGTTATCCGGATGAATGTGAAAGCGGTCGGCGTGCGCCATGGCGGTGTTCGCTATTACTCCAGCGGCGAAGTGTCGTCGTCCGGCGAAGCGTCGTCATCCGGCGAGATGTCGTCGTCGTCGTCCGTCGTCTGGCCGACGTAGACCAAGCAGAAGGGCAGCAACACGCCGCCGGCGTCGTTCCAGACCATCACGCGGATTTCATTCGGCACGTCGATCGCGCCGCAGGTCTCGGCCAGGACGCGCACATCGAAATTTCCCTTCTGGGAAAAGAACGGCGAGATGCAAGTGTCATAGGCGTTCGTGCCGGGGCAGTCGATCGCCAGTTCGACATAGCCGCGAATCGGCGACGAGAAGTTGAACGTGCCGCTGATGTCGAACGCTTGGCCGTTGGCGACGTTCTTTGCCGTGCCGAGCACCCTCTTTACGGTGATAATATTGTCTTTGCCGGTCGGATCCGCGCAGGCGGCAAAGAACGGAATCGTCTGCAGGCCCGTGCTGGAGATGTCGCACGGCGTCCCCAGGTTGGTGTTGGCCGTCTTGCCGCAGGCGACGATCGCGGCCGTCAACAAAATCGCACCCAGCAACAATGCCCAGAACCAGGTCGGCAGGCGTTTCATCGCATTACCCTCCTGCGGCGAGCGGCGTTGCCGCCCGCGAATGCCAAGACACTAAAGAATAACGTCCGGAGTCGCAAGGGGCGGACGCCTTGCGGACCCTGCGTCGCACAACCGGAGCAAGCCGCGGCATGAAGACCCCTTCACCGCGACCCCGGGATGCGTTAGGTTATCCTTGCTGCCCTTCTGGTGAAGAAATTCACGTTTGCGGCGACGGTTCTGGAGGTTGCGGATGGTTGCGAAAAAACCGCTGAAGATCACCGACACCACGCTGCGCGACGCGCACCAGAGCCTGTTCGCGACGCGCCTGCGTTTCGCCGACATGGAGCCGATCATCGAAAAGCTGGACGCGGCCGGCTTCCATTCGCTCGAGGTCTGGGGCGGCGCGACCTTCGACGTGACCCACCGGTTCCTGCAGGAGGACCCGTGGGAGCGCCTGCGCGAAATCAAAAAGCGCGCGAAGCATACGCCGCTGCAGATGCTGCTGCGCGCGCAGAACCTCGTCGGCTACCGCAATTACGCCGACGACGTCGTGCGCGCGTTTTGCCGGCACGCCGTCGATTGCGGCATGGACATCTTCCGCGTGTTCGACGCGCTCAACGACGCGCGCAATTTCGAAACGGCGTTCGCCGCGCTGCGCGAAACGGGCGCGCACATTCAGGCGGCGATCTCCTTCTCGACGACCGAGCGGCGCATCGGCGGGCCGGTGTTCACGCTCGACTATTACAAGCAAAAGGCGGTGGAATTCGTCGGCATGGGCGCGCATTCGCTGTGCATCAAAGACATGGCGGGCATTTTGTCGCCCGAGGACGCGCGATTGCTGGTCGTCGAGTTGAAGAAAATCGTCGCCGTGCCGATCCAGCTTCACACGCATTTCACGGCGGGCCTGGGCGACCTCGCCTATTTTCACGCGGCGCACGCCGGCGTCGACGTGATCGACTGCTCGGTGTCGCCGTTCGCCTATCGCAGCGGCCAGCCGGCGGCCGAACCGTTGATTGTCGCGCTCGAAGGCACCGCGCGCGACACCGGGCTGCGCCTCGAACCGCTCTACGAGATCGCCGAATATCTCGAATCGATCGCGCCGAAATATCGCCATTTCGCCGGCGGCGCCAAAATCTCGATCATCGACATCGGCGTGCTGCGGCACCAGATTCCCGGCGGCATGCTCAGCAACCTGATCAACCAGCTTCGCGAGGCCGACGCCCTCGACAAGCTCGACGAGGTGTACCGCGAGTTGCCGCAGACGCGGAAAGATTTGGGGTATCCGCCGCTGGTGACGCCGACCAGCCAAATCGTCGGCGTGCAGGCCGTGATGAACGTGCTCGGCGGCGAGCGCTACAAACTGGTCAGCCAGGAGGTCAAGGATTACTGCTACGGCCTTTACGGCCGGCCGCCCGCGCCGATCGACCCCGAGGTGCGACGCCGTTGCCTGAGAGGCTACGCGCGGGGCGAAACGCCGATCGACTCCCGCCCGGCAGACGTGCTCGAACCCGAGATGGACAAAGCCTTCGCCGCGATCAAGGAGTTTTCGGCCGACCCCGGCGACGCCCTGACCTATGCGCTCTACCCGCGCTCCGGCCTCGCTTTCCTGCGCTACAAATACGGGCTCGACCAAGCCCCGCCCGGCGAAAAGGCGAAGACGCTGGCCGAGGTTAAGAAAGAGGACGACCTTATTAAGAAGGTCCTCGCCGGCGCGCCGTTGGAGCAACCGCGGGCTTTCGACGCGGGCCGCGCCCAGACCGTGCGCGTGGCCGTCGAGGGCGAGGTGTTCGAGGTGCAGGTCGAGTTGCCGGACGCGCTCGCCCCGGCGCCGGCCGCGAAGCCGATGCTGGCGTTCGGACCGAAGGCCCCGGCGAACCACGTCGCCACGAAACCGGCGGCGATGGACGGCGCCGCGCCCCCGCAGGCCGCGCCTGCGGGCAAGGGCGATATCGTGGCGCCGATGCCCGGGCTCGTCGTGCGGCTGCTGGCGCGCGAGGGCGACACGGTTCAGGCGGGCCAGCCGGTTGTTATTTTGGAAGCGATGAAAATGGAAAACGCCCTGCCGGCGCCGATCGCCGGCAAGGTGAAAAGCCTCTTGAAAGCCGCCGGTTCCACTGTCAAACGCGGCGAAACGCTGGCGGTCATCGAGTAACGGCCGACCCGCTTGCGGGGCGCGCCGTTCGGGTTTTCCGCTGCCTCAATAAAACCGGGCGCGCCGGCTGGAAAATTCGCGTGTTTTGGTTATGTTTGTTCTGAACTTTTTGTCGATCACGCGGTCTAATTTCGAAAAACCGGCGTGCCGGGGGTGCGTTTTCCCCCGGCCGTAATTGGGAGAAAACCGATGTCCCGCAAAAGAACATTGTTGTTTGTTGTTTTGGCGCTGCTGTTTGCCTTCGGGCTGGCCGCCTGCCGCTTCCCGTACAAACGCGAAGCCAAGACGCCGCATCCGGCGGCGGCGCCGAGGATCGAGGAGGGCGCGAAGATCGCCCCGCCGCAGGTTCGCGCCACCGAGGGTTACTCCGACGTCTGCGAAAAAGCCGTGAAAAGCGTGGTCAACATTTCGTCCACGAAGATCCTGCACAACCGGCCGCAAGAGCTGTCGCCGTTGTTCAGCGACCCGTTCTTCCGCCGCTTCTTCGGCGAACCCCGGGGCGGCATGCCACGCGAGCGGCCGGAACGCGCCCTGGGCAGCGGCGTGATCGTCAGCAAGGACGGCTACATCCTGACCAATAACCACGTGGTCTCCGACGCCGACGAAGTGCTGGTCGTGACCTCCGACGGGCGTGAATTGAAGGCGAAGATCATCGGCGCCGACGAGAAAAGCGATGTCGCGGTGTTGAAGGTTCCCGCGGACAACCTCGAGCCGATGCCGCTGGGCGATTCGGCGAAGCTGCGTTTGGGCGAGGTGGTGCTGGCGATCGGCAACCCGTTCGGCCTGTCGGGCACCGTGACGATGGGCATCGTTTCGGCGGTCGGCCGCGCCAACGTGGGCATCACCGATTACGAAGATTTCATCCAGACCGACGCGGCGATCAACCCGGGCAATTCGGGCGGGGCGCTGATCAACACCCGCGGCGAATTGGTCGGCATCAACACGGCGATCTTCTCGCAAAGCGGCGGCAGCGTCGGCGTCGGGTTCGCCATTCCAATGGACATGGCGCGGTCGGTGATGGATAGCCTGGTGAAGTACGGCCGCGTCGAGCGCGGCTTCCTCGGCGTCAGCATTCAGGATGTGCGGCCCGACATGGCCGCCGCGCTCGGCCTCGCCAACCCGGGCGGCGCCCTGGTCGGCGACGTCACCAAAGACAGCCCGGCGAAAGAGGCCGGGTTCGAGCGCGGCGACGTTGTCGTGAAGTTCAACGGCAAGGACGTGCACGACGCCAGCCACTTCCGCAACCTCGTTTCCGAGACCCCGCCCGGCACGAAGGCGGAGGTCGTGGTGATCCGCGACAAGAAGGAAAAAACGCTGACCGTCACCGTCGGCCATCAGGCCGGCGAGAAGACGGCGGCCGGGGGCGAACCGGGGAACCACGAAGAAAAGGAAGAGGCGGACGCGTCGGTCGGCATGACCGTCAGCAACCTGACGCCGGAACTGCGCCGCCGCCTCGAGATTTCCGCCGACGTCGCCGGCATCGTGGTCACGCGCGTGCAACCCGGCAGCCGCGCCGCCGAGGCGGGCCTGCGCAGCGGCGCCGTCATCCTCGAAGCGAACCGCGAAGCCGTGCACAACGTCGCCGACTTCAAGCGCCTGGTCGGCCATGCCCCCGAGGGCAAAGTCCTGCTGCTGGTCAGCTACAACGGCTCGACGAGCTTCGTGCTGCTGCGGACGAAGTAACGCCGACCGGCCGACCTCTCCCTTTGGGAGAGGTCGGCCGCAAGCCGCAAAACACCTCTCCCTTTGGGAGAGGTCGGCCGCAGGCCGGGTGAGGGTTGCCGCCGAATTTTTTCACCGCCAAGGTGCGGGTTCCGGGTTCCGGGATTTGGGACAGGGGACGGAGGATCGGGGTTCAGGAGCGGAGGGCCGACCACCGGCCACTGACCACCGGCCACTGACCACTGTTTTTGGGTTCGGGATTCGGGATTCCCGCATCCGCCAAGGCTTCGGCGGAAAGGCCGGCATTCGGAACAGGCCGGCCGACCACTGCTCACTGTTCACTGTTCGCTGCCCTTGCGTTGCCGCCCGGCTCCCGGGGGGATTGCCCAATCCAGTTGTAATTGTTTATTATCTTAACAAACACGGACCATGCTCAAAAATAACCGCGTTCCCCGGGCGCCGACAGGAGACGCTGCCATGACCCCCTGCAATTCGCGCGCTGTGTGCGTGTCCAATGACCGGATGCGGTTCGGCAAAGCGGCCGCATTGTTGCTGATTTTTCTGGCCGCCTGCCTCGGCGCGTGCTCGCGGTCGTCCGGGCGGGCGACCGGCGCCAGCGACGCCTCGGCGACCGTCGTCAAGGCCAACGCGGAGGTCGCCAAGACGTGGGATTTGTCCGACCCGCCCGCCTTCGCCGACGCCAGGCGCGGGTTCATCGCCGCGCCGCAGGGGCAGGTCAAGGACGCCGCCGGCAATGTCGTCTGGGATTTCGGCGACTTTGCCTTCGTCAAGGGACCGGCGCCGAGCACGGTGAACCCAAGCCTCTGGCGTCAGGCGCTGCTGAACAACCAGGTCGGGCTGTTCAAGGTCACGGAGGGCATCTGGCAGCTTCGCGGCTTCGACCTGGCCAACATCACGCTGATTCAGGGCAAAACGGGCTGGATCGTCGTCGACACGCTGACGTGCCGCGAGACCGCCGCTTTCGCGATGGCCTTCGCGCGCGCCCGTCTGGGCGACCAGAAGGTCTCCGCGGTGATCTTCACGCACAGCCACGTCGACCACTTCGGCGGCGTGCTGGGGGTGATCTCCGCCGAGGAGGCCAAAGCGCGAAACGTGCCGGTGGTCGCGCCGGCCGGCTTCATGGAAGAGGCCACCAGCGAGAACGTGCTGCTCGGCACGGCGATGGGGCGGCGCGCGATGTACATGTACGGCGTCGAACTGCCGCCGTCCGCCGTCGGGCGGGTCGACGACGGGTTGGGCAAGGGCCTGGGCATCGGCCGCGTCGGCATCCTGACGCCGACCGTCGTCGTCGAGCAGCCGCGGCAGGAATTGACGCTCGACGGCGTGCGTTTCGTTTTCTACAACGTGCCGGCGACCGAGGCGCCCTCGGAGTTCGTCTTCGCCGTGCCCGATCTGCGCGCCTTCGGCGGCGCCGAGATGATGAGCCACACGCTGCACAACCTGTACACGCTGCGCGGGGCCAAGGTGCGCGATGCGATGAAGTGGGCGGATTTCCTCGACCAGTCGCTGTCCTGGGTCGGCGACGCCGACGTCATCTTCACGCAGCATCACTGGCCGGTTTGGGGGCGCGAGCAGATTCGCCATTACCTCGTGATGCAACGCGACGCCTTCTCCTACATCCACGACCAGTCCGTCCGCCTGATGAACAGCGGCTTCACCGGGCCCGAGGTCGCCGAAACGCTCGAGCTGCCCAAGACGCTGCGCGACGACCTGGACGTCCACGGCTACTACGGCACGGTGCGCCACAACGCGCGCGCCGTGTGCCAGTTCTACCTGGGCTGGTTCGACGCCAACCCCGCCAACCTGGATCAACTGCCGCCCGTCGACGCCGGCAAGCGCTACGTCAAGCTGGCCGGCGGCGTCAAAAAGGTCGTCGCGGCGGCGCAACGGGCCTATGACGCCGGCGAGTACCGCTGGGCGGCGGAGCTTTTGAAGCATGCGGTCTACGCCGAGCCGAAGAACAAGGCGGCGGCCGAATTGCTGGCGAAGACCTTCGACCAGATGGGCTATCTGGCCGAGTCGGGGCCGTGGCGGAACTTCTACCTGACCGGCGCGCTGGAACTGCGCCACGGCCGGCCCCACAAGGGCAATGCAATGACCCAGGCCCTGGACCTGCTGCAAAACACGCCGGTCGAGCGGTTCCTCGAGCGCATGGCGGCCTCGCTCGACGGGCCCAAGGCCGGCGACAGCCATTTGAAGATCAACCTCGTCTTTTCCGATCTGGGCGACAGCTACGTGTTGTGGATCGAAAACGCGGTCTTGCATTTCAAAAAGGCGCCCGCCGCGGCGGACGCCGCCGCCACGTTGACGCTGACCAAGGCTTTTTACCTGCGGATGATGACGGGCGAGGTCGGCGGCAAAGATCTGCTGCTCTCGAACCAGGTCAAAATCGACGGCAGCAAGATCGAACTCGGCCGCTTCTTCGCGCTGTTCGAAAAGGCGAACGAGCTCTTTCCGATCGTCACGCGCTGAGCGGCCGGAAAAACCCGCGCGTCGGCGCGACCGGCGCACTCGCCGCCAAAAAATAACGGGGCCGGGCCAAAGCGCCCGACCCTGTTTTGTTTGGCGGAATTTATCCCAATTTGCGATTCGTGCTGCACCGCCTGGATCGCCGTCCGGCCGGCGTGCTATAAGCAACGCCACGCCGCAAGGAGAAACCATGGACTTTTCCCAAATCGCTTACGAGCAGCAAGGCGAAGTTTGCGTGATCCGCTTTGCCCGGCCGGACGCGATGAATTGCATCGGCCCGATCGGCCACAACGAGTTGATCCGGGCGTGGACCGCCTTCCGCGACGACGCGACGGCCAAGGTTGCCGTCCTCACGGGCGAAGGCGATCGCGCTTTTTGCGCCGGGGGCGACCTGAAAGATCCGCCGGTCAGCTCCGATCCGGAAGAAATTGCCGCGCACAACCGAGGCGAACGGCTGGGCTTCATCGGCCCGACGCGCATGACGGACATTTACAAGCCGATCATCGCCGCGATCAACGGCGTCGCCTACGCGGGCGGCCTTGAATGGGCCTGCTTCGCCGACATTCGCATCGCCGAGGAGCACGCCACGTTCGGCGTCACCTGCCGCCGCTGGAACGTCGGCCTGGGCGACGGCGGCACCCAGCGGCTGCCGCGCATCGTCGGCATGGGCCGCGCGCTCGACCTGATTCTCACCGGCCGCGTCATTGACGCTCGGGAAGCCGAACGCATCGGCCTGGTCAACCGCGTGGTCCCGAAAGGACAGTCGATGAAAGCATCTCTGGAATTGGCGGAATATCTCTGCACGCTTCCGCAGCCGGCCATGCGCACCGACAAAGAGGCCGCGATCCGAGGATTTGGGTTGCCGCTGGATGAAGGTTTGAAGATCGAGGCCCAGTGCTTCAACAAGTCGATTTTCCAACCCGAAACCGCCGAAGGGCTGCGGCGATTCGCCGAACGCGACCACCCGGACCGGGCAACAAGCGGTTCGCCGGTTACGCCCGGGTTGAGGAAATAGTTGAGGAAAGCGCCCCGCGAAGGCAACGCGCCGACCCGCCGCCTGGATCACGGCCGGGCCGCGGGTTTCGCGACGAATGTTTCCCATTGCAACAGCGGCAACACGGGCGCCTCAGCGCCTTGACCGCCCGTCATCGCGCGCCATTGCTCGTCGTTGTAACGCTGATATTTCAGCCGATAGGATAGGCGCAGTGGCCAGTGGACATCCGGCGGCAGCGGCGCGCACCGCTGATCGAAATACCCGGTGTCCGGTTGAATATACTTTTGGTTGACGATGCGCACGTAATCCTTCGTTTCGTCGGGGGAAATCGGACGCCCTTTCTTGTCGACCTCGAGCCGGCCGAGTTGGTCGGGGAACTCGTCCTCCCGACATCCCCGCTGGCGAAGAACGCGGTCCTGGGCGTCAGTCAACGAACATTCGATCCAGACGCGCACGAGGTTGGCGAACAAACTCGACGGAAAATCGTGACCGAGGTTTTTGTTCGTCAGCCGCACGCCGAACGTCAACGTCGGCAGGCCGTCAACATCCGTCAACGACACGCCTTCCAATTTCGCGACGAAGGCGACGCCGCTGTCGTTGACTTCATTGATCGTCACGACTTTCCGCCAGCCGTTCGCGTAATTGAAATACTTGTAGGTCTTGAGCGTTTCGTCCATAAACATGGGAATGAGCGGCGTCAAAGCCAGTTTGCTGAAAAGAAAATCATTGTTGGACCGCGAAAAGTTCTGCAACTGCCGCCGGGCGCCGGGGTCGGTTTCAGAAGCGACCTCGTCGAGGTAAATCTGGCTCCCGAAAAAACGATGATCGCGCCAGGAATACGAAAACTTGTCCTTCTCGATCCGCGGCATGTGACAATCGTGACATTTGATATGCTTTTCACGCGCGTATGACGACCGGAGGAACGACGTGACATTGTCTAGCGGGTCGTAGGAATGGCCGTTTCGCCTGGCCTCCAGGGAATGGCAGGGATAACAAGTGCGGCCCGCCGCGATGTCGGGTTTGGTAAAATCGCTGACGTGCTCGAGAACGCCGACCATCATAAATCGCGCCCGGGCGTCGCGCCCGCTAAAGACGAGATCGGCGCGGGGAAATTGCACGCGATATATTCCGTTTCTTGGTTCGCTGCCCTGCATCAGGTGGCAGGCGCGGCAACTGACGCCTTCGCTCTGCGCAAGATACTGCGGATTCGTTAGCAAATCGAGCCGGTCGGAAAAAGCCAGGGCCGGTTCGTGGCAGACCGCGCAGTCGCGAACGGCGTCGAGACCGTGCTTCGCAATCAAACTCGCGACCACCGTCTGGAAAGCCTTGTTCTTGACCGCATACGCGTGGGCGGAGGCCACCCACTGACGGTAGGCGACGGGATGACAGCGCTGGCACTCGCCGCTGCCGTTGAGCGCTCGCGGGTCGAGCGCGACGCGCCGGGGGCCGGCCGTCGGCGACGTCGGAGAACGATAATCGTTCGCCGCGTACCCGGTTTGCAGCGCCCGCGCTTTGAAACGGTGCATTTGTTGCGTGGCGAGGACCGAGGCCGCGGCCACCAGCAGCCACGCGAGAAGCAGCGTGGAAACGGGCAGCGCTCGCAATTGGAGCCGCCGGCGACAATAGACAAAGACGTTGAACAACGCCGTGAAAAACAAGAACACTCCGTAATACGCGTGCCAGAATCGCTGCACGAACGCGAAGCGGACATTGGCCGGATCGCTGATGACAAACAGGCCGGTCGCGAGCGTTACGATCAGGGGGTACGACCAAAAGAACCACAGCAACGCATCGACGCGGCGCCGCGGGTCGACGGTTTGCAACAGGCGCATCAAGAGAAACAGCGGCAAAAGCGTGACATTGTAAATGATCAGGATGCTGAGCGGCGCCGGCGTTCGCGACGCGAACTGGAAAAACAGCGGCCACAACACAAACCACCAAGCCAACGTCCGGCTGCGGGCGACCCGAACGATGAAGCCGTGCACGACGTACAAATACGCGAAGAATAGAGCCACGCCCCAGGCTCGGTGAAACTCGAGCGCATAGTAATAAACGCGCGCGCTCGGAAATACGACATACAGGCCGACGCCGCTCGCAATCAGAACCGCGATCGCGGCCTGCCACGCCGCCATTCGCCGGCTTTGCCCGCCGCCCGCCTCGGCGACCGGTCCGAGAAATCGGGAATTGGCGTCCCGGTCCGTCGACGACAGCCACGCCCCGAACGAAGCGGCGCTTTGCCGGCGGAAAAAAAGAAACAACCGCACGTTTGAATAAAAGATGATAATCGCCTCGACGATGGTTGTCGGGGACCAATACAGATTGTGAATGAGAACCGCGACAAAGTAATAGGGAATAGGAGCAACCGTCACGAGCAGGGCGGCATAGAGCGCGAGCTTGAACAACGCCCACGCGAGACGTTGCGCCATATTCACGCGGACCAGCGTCGGCACGAGCCCATGCGGGCGGCCCCCGGACATCGGATGCTGTTCACTCAAGTCCGTTTTCTACCAACAAACGTCCCACCGCCCCCTCGTTGTCGACCGGCTGGCGATGCCATTGCGCGGGGCGCCCAGCGCCCGCGGTTGGCGTTCTGCGGCAACTTGCTGAGTGCTCGACCGCACCCGAACGGCCGGCGGCGGCCGGCGGCGCTGGATCCCATTCCCCGACAAACCTGCCGCCCGGCACTCATTTGAAAAGCTACGCTTTTTCGATCTCGTTGTCCATGTCGACGGAATGCGCCAATGCGCACAGCCGCGACGCGCTGAGCTTGCCCAGCCGTCGGCCGATGGTTGTTCCGCCATGACCGCCGGAGCTTTCAACCGTTCCCAGGCCGTGTTATTATTGCGAGAAAATGGCGGCAGGTCATCTGTGCCGACCGATGGGACGTGAAAGGAATTAGAAATGAAAGTGCGGTTCTGTCTGTTCATGCCGCTGTTGATTGCGGCATTTGCACTACTATCGGCGGTTCCTGGTTGCGGAGGCAGCAGCAGCGCCGTCCGCGCCGCTCGCCCAGTCGTCGATGACGACGCAACGCCGGACGACGATGACTCTGCCGACGACGACGCCTCGCCAGGTGACGACGACAATGATGACAATGACGACAATGATGACAATGACGACAACGATGACGACGATGACAATGACGACGACGACAATGACGACGACAATGACGACAACGATGACGACGATGACGACGACAATGACGACGACAATGACGATGACGTGTCGCCCGACGATGATAATGATGACACCACGGTTCCGTTTGCGGGGGTCGTTATCGATTCGTTTTCCAATTCGGGAGTCCCCGATGCCACCGTCGACCTCTTGAACGACGAAAACATCCAGCCGTTCGACCCGCCCATCTCGACAGTTACCAATGACGACGGCCAATTCTCGGTCGCCATTCCGGCGGACCTGACGGTCGCCACGATCGAAGTGACGAACGTGAATTATTATGACACATATTTCGACCACACGGATCTGACGCTGAATTCAGCGGCGGAACAATTCCGCGTGATTACGAAACAAGAGTGGGCGGATGCCTTCAACGCGATCGGCATCACGTTGGATTCGAGCAAGGGCCAGATTTGGGGAGTCGTGGTGTGGATCGCGTCTAGCGGACCGCCGGCCTTCGTCGGTTGCGCCAACGTGAAGGTCACTCCGAGCAGCGGACAAGTCGTTTACTCCGATGACACGGGGTCTCCCACAACGGGCCGTAGTTCGACGAATCCCAACAATAGTTCGTTCTTTGTGGTTAACGTCGATCCGGGTCCGCTCACGATTACGGTTGACGCAGACGGATACGTCCTGGAGTTTTTCGCGACGAATATTCTTGCAGAGACCGTGACGGCAGCCACGATCAGTTACCCTTACACTACCTACCCGACCAATCCGACGCCGGCCGAGTGCAATTAGACGACGACAGCCGGGCTGCCGCACGATGGCCAATTCGTCGGCCGACAATTAACGACGGATTTTTGCGGCGGTCGCGACGACCTACGGCGACGCGGTAGTCCGGAGCGATTTTCCCACGCCCGCGTGTGTGTGCCCGGCGGTTGTCAGGCAACAGCCGGCTCGTCCTACTTCGGGGAGAGCGGGCGCACCCATCGGTTGACTCCCGACGGCCATGAGACCGAGTTGGCCGCCGGGGCCGAGCCCCTCTGCGCGATTATTGTGCTCTGCGACGACTCGATGCTAATTACCCGCGGCGAAGAAGAGCGGTTCATTCGTTTTGCCGACTTGGCGCACGGCAGGAAAATCGCCGATATCGTCCTGGAAGGGATGCCAACTTGGGTCGCTTTGTCGCCCGACCGGAAGCACATTTTCATCTCCACATACGACCCAGGGGTGATCGTTCGTGTCGACCCGGCCAAACGGCACATTGACAAGATCATGGTCCGGTATGCACAGACCGATCCGAAGTTTTCCGGCATCGCCCGACTCATTGTGCAAGACAACTGCGTGATTGGGGCGTTTTCATCGTTCTTCACCATCGACGGCGGCGCGGGCGAGGTGTTCTCCGTCGATCTCGACCTTGACGACTTTCGCAGCCTTCACCATTTTCATGGCGCATATGCGTATATCGCGCCGGATTCGCCGACCAGCGTCTTTTTCAAAATCTACAACAAGGAGGACCTTTGGCGATTGGCGCTTGACGGTTCGGGCGCGCATTCCTTTGCGGCAGCGCCGCGTGGCTACCATTTCCTCGCGCGGCTGACGAATCCGTCGCTTGTTGTCGCCACTCATTGGACGACCGGCGAGATCCTGGCCGTCTGCACCGCGACCCCGGAGAAACGTTTCCACATGAACCTCGGCGGCATCGGCTCGGTGATGGCTGTGCGGGGCAATCGCGTTTTTGTTCCAACAGCCGCCGGTTATGCAACCATGGTGTTCCCCGAAACGCTTTGCGACTAGGCCGAAGTTGCCTTCCATCGGGACAAAACGGCAGTCGGCATAGCGGGGTCGAATGGGAGGCGCCGAGCCGCCCGCCGCGTTCCTGGCTGACGTTCCTGCCGCAAGCCGGTCGCGGTGTTCGTCCGCGACGTTCAATGCCCGCGCATTCGAGCCGATGTGGATCACCCCAGGTGTTGCGTGGCCCTCTTCACGTGGGCTTTGCAAAGCGCATAACCTTTCACATTTCTCGCCTCCCTGCACACGTGAGCGACGCGGGCGGCGGCGCCGTCGCCGGCGGCTGGCAACGCTCACGTTGGCACAGAGGGCTTTCGACTTGCATGCCCGCGCATGTCGGAGGATAGTTGTGGCTGCGTTGGGGAGAACGCCGTCGAGGGGGAAGCGTGGCGCGGTCGCGCCGATGTGCGGCGTTCGTCGCCGTGATCCCTTCCGGCGAAAACAACTGGCGACACTTTCCCTCGATCAGGGTCGAGCATGGTCCGTTGGAGCCTTGCAGCGTGGTTCGGAAGTGAGCGGGCGGGGGTTGTTCTCGTTTCGACCCTCGCGTCGTTGGCGGTCTGGCTGACGGCCAATTCGATCTTCACAATGTCTGTTCCGGGGTTCCCGACCGTCGTTCAGGCGGCGATGCTTTGTCACCGGAATCTGGGCGCGGCATTTGTCGGACTGCTTGTCGTCTGCTACCCGGCGCACCTCTTCGCTTTCAAGGGATTTTCACGCGCCACTGTCAGCCTGATATTCTCACCGATCAAGCCGATCGTATTCGTCATCGGCGCTTATTGCCTTGTCTCACGGTCCTGGGAAATCAATCGCTATTTGTCATTAGCCGCGACCGCTCTCGTTTTTGCCGCGTTCGAGATCGTCGCGAAGCGCCGCCGGCTTTGGCGGCGGTGCGTCGACGCCCTCCTCGTCATTGCCCTGGCGCAAGCGTTCCCGGCTTCGCCCTTCGACGAATTGATCCGGTTTTTTGTTTTCTCGCTGGTTTTCTTGTCGGTTTGGCGGCTGGGTTCCGCGTTCGTTTCGATCGTCGCCAAACCGTTGCAGCGGACCGCGGCCTCCGGCGTGCTTTTGTTCTATGCGACGGCCCTGTCGCTGGTATTCGCCGCGATGATGTTGGGCGGCGCGAACGCCGGGAACTATGACATGTTTACCGATGCGGAGTACTCCCCGTTCGATTGGTATCACCGCCTTGCTTCCTTTCTGTGGCTCGGCGCAGCCGCGACCCACGTTTGGATCGCCTGGGGCAGTTCCGACCGCCGCGGCCCGACGCGGCGCATCGTCGATTGGCGCATCGTTCTCGCATTCGTGCCGATCTGTTTCGTCGCGGAGATCGCCCATTATTATCACTATTCCGCTTTTCGGACTGCCGCCCCCTCAGCGCCGGCGCCGGCGATTGTTTCACCCTATTCGAATCTGAAGGGATATGTTGCTGCCGGGCGCAATTTGTGGTTTATGACGACCATCAATACCTGCAGCGCCTATCGCTGCCATCCGGAGATCGCGGAGCAGCACGACCGGTCGGCGCATGGGCGTGCCTTCGAGAACGCGGCGTTCAAGACGGAATTGGCGAAATTCATTCAAGACCGGGGCCGCCCCGCCGCCGATTATTGTTTGTCTTGTCATGCGCCCCTGGGCGTCATTGCCCATCCCGCGGCCGGCGCCGGCGACGGGGCGATCGATCCCCTGACGACCAAGGATCCGGCGTTCGCCGCCGGCGTGGCTTGCGTCGTGTGCCACCGGGCCGCGGCCGACCAGTCGGGTCCGGTCGGCAACGCGTCGCTGGCGATACGTCCGCTCTGGCTGGACCGCGAAAGGTATCTCGGCGAAGACGAGGAGGCCGGCCAGCCGCTGCACCGGACGCTGATTCAGGCCGCCATCGGCCTGCACCGGCAAGAGATGCGCGTCAAGAAAGAAGATTGGAACGCCGTTTGCGGGGCCTGCCACGTGGTCACGCTGCCGGCGAGCCTCGCGGCGGACGGCGTGGAAAAGCCGATCGCCGATCATTACCTGTCATATCTCAAGTCCGACTTTGCCAAGAAAGGAGTCACCTGCGCCGATTGCCATCAACCACGGTTCGAAACGCGCGAAATCGGATATATCACAAGCGCCCACGATTACCTCGGTCCGGGCGCGTCGCTGCCGTACGGCGACAAATGGGACGAGCCGTTTCGGCGGATCTCGCTCGCTTTTTTGACGGGACTCGGCGACGTCGCGCTCCGAGCGGCGGCGACAGACGACCTGCCGCCCTGCGTGGCGGACGCGCCGAGGAAAAAGCGGCATGTTCTTTTTGAACGCGGCCCCCGCGATCCGTTCATCGGCACGAATGGCGGGTGCGCATTTCGGGGTCTTCTGAAAACCGACCTGACGGTGCGAGGAATTTTTTCCGACCGTGTGGACATCGACGTCACGACTTCGAACGAATGCGTCGGCCACGCCTTTCCGGCGGGGGGCGGCATGCGGGCGTACCTGGAGGTCACCGCGCTGGACGCGAACGGCGCCGTCGTCGGCTCGTACGGCGGTTTGGGGGCGGACGGCAAGCCGGTCGACACGCCGTCGATCCTTGGCAATCGCTCGGTCGATCGCGACGGCCGACCGATTGCCGACCGTCGTTTCTGGAACATGGTCGCGGTCGTGCGCGAGAAACGGCTGCCCGTCGGCGGGAGCACGAGGGACCACGTCGAGTTAGCCCTTGCGAGGAACGGCGGCGCGCCGCGAACGATTCAGGCGCAATGGTGGTACTTGCGCCCCGAGGCCTTGCGCATGGGCGTTCAGGGGACGTCCGAGGAAACGGCTCCAGTGCTTGTCGGAAAAGCAGTCGCCACGCTCGCCAAGTAACGACCTTGTCAGGCGTTGTAATAGCCGATCGACGCACCGTGCGAGACCGATCGGCGAATCCAAGATTGAAAGCCGGGAGCGGGCGCCGTAGCGAGGAAGGAACGGCCTGTTGCTGAAAATCGAGATGAATCCGGGATACGCTTCCTATCGCGTGCGCGAGCGGCATCAGCCGAGGCCTTGCCCGTTCATACGGGTCTTTTGCAACATTTCACCTCCGCGCGTCAGGCGGCCCGCCCGCCGCCGCTTCTCGTGAAGGCGATGCCGTTCATGCTTGACGAAACCCAACCGACGACCGCGGCGCGGTTCCCGGAGGAAAAACCGGTTGTCGCGTTGGCCTTCCGCATCGGCCGGTGGATCGTCAGTCTTTCGGCATCGAAGCCGCGATCGATCGACGTTTGGCGGAACCCAATCAAGGCGTCGCTGTCGAGCCCATCAATGGACGTTGAAGCTTTCGCGAAAGAACAACACTCGGGAATTCGGTCTCTTCCATGTCGGCGAATGCGGCGAAACTGCCAAGTCGCCGCGTGAAACCTATCGCTTTGCCGCCAGCCTCGACCTCGACTGTGCCCGGTTTTCCAACGTTACGGCCAAGCCTGGACCGCGGCTCCGCCCAGAGACAGTCGGCCGGAATGATGCCCTTGGCTAACTTCGCCAATTTTTGAGAAACGCTCCGGGCACCTCCTGGCTGGCCGGCTTGTTTTGCTTCGCTCGGAGGCAGAACGGAACAGCCCCAGGCGTTTGATCGTGCCCAGCACCGCCCGCACGTGGCCGTGCGGCGTCGAGCGGTCGATCACGAAGGTCTCGGCCGGATCCACCTGCGGCTCGTTCTTCAACACCCGACGCAGGGCTTCGATCTTCTCAGCCGGCCAATGCGTGAGATTGGCGATGGTGCGTTTTTTGATCTTGCCGTCCTCGCGCCACGCTTCGCGCAGCAGGATGGCCGGCGGGGAATTGCCATTGGGGACTGTTTCGATGTACATGGTAACTAAATAGCACACGTCGTCAATGAAATCGAGATAAATATTTCAAATACATGGGTACATTTGGCGAGATTCTTGCGGGAAAACGTCGTGCCTTATCAAAGAGATATCCCGGTTCAATGCCTTAAAACTTCCGGGAACTTCGGGCCAGCCTAAGCGCGCCTGGCTTCGCGTCTCTTGATCCTAAAGCCTATGCCGCGTCGGGGACAGGGGTTGGGGAGGGGTCGCACCAAGCAGCGACGTCTTATTTCCGAGAGCGTGAATCCGCGTAGTGGCGAAGAAAAATTTTGATTGCAGCGGCACACACTACACGACCAGCCTCGATTCCCTCGGGAATTCACCGAAACCCACTTTCCTGACGCAGGCCCGTTTTCTTTTCGCGACCTTGATTTGCCCGCGGAGATTACGCATGATCGGCATAAACCATCATCCATAGATATCTTCGTCGTCGCGTTGGGGAAAAGGACCGGAGCAACTCCTTGCCAGACACGAAAGACGAGCCGCAAAATCCGCTCGCCGGACCGCCGGCGGCGGTCGAAAATACGGCGACGATTCTCCAGCCGCTGCCGGCAGACCGGGCGGCGTCGGCGGAGCGCGCGCGCCCGGCGGTCGGGCGGCTGCCGGAACCAGGCGAGCGTCTCGATCAATACGAGATTCTGCGCCGCCTCGGCCAGGGCGGCATGGGGGTCGTATATCTGGCGCGCGACACGCAACTCGGGCGGTTGGCGGCGCTGAAGGTCGTCCACCCCGAGTTGGCGCAGTCGGCCGACGCGAGCGAACGCTTTCTCTTTGAGGCCCGCGTCACCGCCCGGTTCAATCACCCGCACATCGTGACGATCTACGGCGTCGGGCAAGCCGGCGGCCTGCCGTACCTCACGCTGGAATACCTCCGGGGCGAAACGCTGCGCGAACGGCTGCGGGCCGAGTCGCCGGTTTTGAACGAGATCTTGCAGATCGCCGTCGCGGTCGCCAAGGCGTTGCAGGAGGCCCATCGGCGCCAAATCCTCCATCGCGACCTCAAGCCGGAAAACATTTTTCTGCCCAAGGACGGCCGGCTGCGCGTGCTCGATTTCGGGCTGGCGAGGTTTCTGGAGCCGGAAAAACCACCCGCCGCCGCGGCGCCTGCGCCGGACGCCTCGATGTTTGCGCCGGAATTCGCCGCGGGCCCGGCGCGCGAGGCGAACCGGCTGGCCGGCACGATGTTCTACATGGCGCCCGAGCAATGGCGTCTGCACGACCTGACGCCCGCCGTCGACGTCTGGGCGCTGGGCGTGATCCTCTTCGAAATGTTCGCCGGCCGCCGGCCGTACGCCGGCGCCTCGTTCGAAATTTCCGCCGCGGTGACCGCGAACGAACCGGCGCCGAGTTTGGCGGCCGCGGCGCCCGACGCGCCGGCCGCCATTTGCCGCCTGGTCGACCGCTGCCTGGCGAAATCGCCCGCCGAGCGGCCGACGATCGACGAGACGCTGGCCGAATTGGAAACGTTGGTCGGCGACGTCGCCCGCCGGCCCGCTCCGGGCGACGCGGAGAAAAGCCCGTTCCGCGGGCTGTTCCCCTTCCGCCCGGAGGACGCGGACATCTTTTTCGGCCGCGACGCCGAAATCGCCGCGTGCGTCGAAAAACTGCGCGGCCAGCCGCTGCTGGCCGTGGTCGGCGCTTCCGGCGCCGGCAAATCGTCGTTTGTCATGGCCGGCGTCATCCCCGCGCTGGAAACCGTCGGCAATTGGCTGTTCGTTTCCCTGCGGCCGGGCAAACGGCCGTTTGCGGCGCTCGCCAACAGCCTTCAGGGCCAGGGTCTGCTCGACCCCCGGCGGTCGGGCGACACGGCTGCGAATCTCTCCGCGAAGACCTTTCACGTTTTTTTCGGCAATCGGCAGGCCGCGCTGGCCGACGAACTGGCGGCGTCGCCGCCGCTGCTGGGTTCGTTGTTGCGTTTTGAAGCGCAGTCGCGCGGCCGCAAGGCGCTGGTGGTGATCGACCAATTCGAGGAACTCTATTCGCTGGGCGGCGCCGCGGAAGAAACGCGGCGGTTCGCCGAAGCGCTGTGCCTGGCGGCCGACGATCCCGACGGGCCGATTCGCGTGGTCCTGACGGTCCGCGACGATTTCCTCAGCCACCTCGCGGGGCACCCGGGAATCGCGGCGGCGATGGCCGCCGGCGTCGTCGTGTTGCGCACGCCGAATCCCGAAGCGCTCGCGCAAACGCTGATTCGTCCGCTCGCGGCCCGCCAGTATTCGTTCGAGGACGAAGATTTGCCGCGGGAAATGGTCGCGGCCGTCGCGGCCGAGCCGGCGGGCCTGCCGTTCCTGCAGTTCGCCGCGCAACGGCTGTGGGAAGCGCGGGACCCGCGGCGGCGGGTCTTGCGGCGCGAAACCTACCGGCAAATGGGCGGCGTCGCCGGGGCGTTGGCCGATCACGCCGATCGCGTGATCGACGAATTGGGGCCGGGAAAAGACGCCATCGCGCGCGCGGTGCTCCTGCGGCTGATCACGCCCGACGGCACGCGGCGCCAGACGCGGCGCCGCGAGTTGATCGAGCAGACGGGGCCGGACGCCGGGTCCGTCCTGGACAAGTTGGTGGCCCAACGCCTGCTGGTCAGCCGGCGGCCGATCGGCGACGAGGACGATCCGCGAGACGACGCGCCCGCCGCGGAGTCGACGCTGGAACTGGCGCACGAATCGTTGATCGCGCGCTGGGACCGGCTGCGACGTTGGTACGAAGAATCGAAAGACGACATCGCGCTGTTCGCCCGTTTGCAGACGGCCGCGCAAACCTGGATCGGACACGGCCGCCGTTCGGAAGATCTTTGGCGAGGCCTGTCGCTGGCCGAGGCCGACCAATGGCAGGGCCGCGTCACGCAAACGTTGACGCCGGAAATTCGCCATTTTCTCGACCAATCCCGGGCGGCCGAAGCCCGCGCCCGGCGCCGCAAACGAATCGCGCAAATCGCGCTCGCGCTGGTCGCCGTCGCCTCGCTGGCGACCGCGGTCTACGTTTCGCGGCAAGCGCGCGCCGCGCGCGAAGGCCTGGCGCACGCGCTGCTCTCCGACGCCGCGGCCGCCTGGCAACGCGAAGATTTCCCGGAGGCCCGCGCCAAGTTGCGTTGCTCGTTCGAAATCCTCGATACGCCGGGCGCCCGCGCCTTGTGGGCCCGCATTCAGGGCGACCCGCGCTGCTTCGTCGGCCGCACCGGCGGTTTGAATTATTCGGTCGTCTTTTCCGGCGACGGCCGGCAGGTGGTTTCCTCGGGCGCGGAGCCCATCGTTCGCATCTGGACGGTCGCCACTGGCGAGGTTCGGCTCATTCGCAACACCGGCTGGGAAAATTACGCGCTCGCCGTCGATTTCGACGGGAAACGGATTGCGGTCGGCGACAACGAAGGCGAGGTCCGACTCTTCGCGACCGACGGCGGCGAAAGCCGGCGGTTTCGCATCCACCACGGCATGATCCGCGGCATCCGCTTCGATCGGAAATGGCCGTTTGTCGTCAGCGCGGCGACGGACGGCTCGGTCGTCGCCTGGGACCCCAACACCGGCGCGCCGCGGTGGGAAATTCCCGCCGCCTCGAAGTTTTCCGGCAATTGGCGGGGTTTGTCCGTCGACCAGGAAGGCGGCGCCGTCGGTTTGGTCGGCGTGGTCTCGAAGTTGCTGCTGGTGAACGCCGCGGATGGAACCACGGCGCGGGCGCTCGACACCCGCGAGCAGCACCCGGTCAACGTGGCCTTCCATCCCGACGGACGCAGAGTCGCGTCGGTGGGCTTGGAAGACGGCCTCCTGCGCATTTGGGACCGTCAAACCGGACAACTGCTCGGCGAAGCCGCCGGCCTGCGGCAAGCGTTAGCCATCAGCGCGGACGGCAAACTCCTCGCGTCCGCAACGAACGCCGACGACATCGACATCCGCGATTTCGAAACCCTGAAAAGCCGCGGCTTGCTGACGGGCCATCAACGAGCGATTCAGAATCTGGACTTCAATCGCGACGGTTCGTTGCTGGCTTCGGCGAGTTGGGACCGGACCGTCCGCGTTTGGCGAACCGGCGTTTTTCGCCGGCCGGAGACCAGCCACGACCAGGAAGTGGTCGGCGTCGCCTTCAGCCCGGACGGCCGCTCGTTGGCGACGGGCGGTTGGGACAAAAAAGTAATTGTCTGGGATTTGAACACCGGCGTCGGCGCCAGTCTGACGGGACATGAAGGCCCGGTGCGGGAAGTTGCGTTCAGCCCGGACGGCCGGTGGCTCGCCTCCGCGAGCAACGATGCGATGGTCCGGTTGTGGGATCGGCAAACGAACGCGACGGCCCGCATTCTCTCCGGCCATGCGCGCGAAGTGTGGGGCTTGCGCTTCAGCCCCGACGGCAAACGCCTGGCGACCGCCAGCTACGATCGCACGGTGCGGATCTGGGACGTCGATTCGGGCCGCACGCTGAACGAGTTTTCCGGCGCGGACATCAACCGCGACATCCTCTACACGCCCGACGGCCGGTTTGTCGTCGTGGGCGGCGATTATCACGTGAACGTGTGGGACGCGTCGAAGGGGGTCCGTACGGCGTCGTTCCCGGTGGTCCGGACGAACGTTTGCACGTTTCTGGCCCTCAGCCCCGACGGCCGCTATCTGGCCTCGGGTTCGCTGGAGGACCGCGGCGGACGCATTTGGGACCTGCAGTCCGGGCGTCTGGTGCAAACACTGACCGGCGGTCGCGGCCCGTTCGAAGGGGTCGCCTTCTCGGCGGACGGCGTGCGTCTTTACGCGACCGCCGACGACGACGTGGAAACGTGGGACTGGAGAAACGGCGTCTTGCTCGGCCGCTTTCGCAGCCCGGCGGCGTCGCCCAGCAATGTGGTCGCTAGCCCGGACGGCCGGTTTCTCGTCTGGGCGACCGGCGACGAATCCGACAGCGTGATTCCCTGGGATCTCGCGCGGTCGCAACCGCACTGGCGCGCGCCGTTGTTGCTGCTTGCGCCGCGGCCGTTGCTGCTGACCAAGGACGGCTTGCGGGAATTGGCCGCCGCGTCGGGCCGCGAGCCGGCCTACGCGGCGATCGCAACCTTGCCCGCCAACCTGCGGGAACCCGTGCGGGCCGTCGACGCACGCGCTGTCGCGGCGGCGATCGGCGATGACGGCCGCCGCCTCGTCTTCTTCACCGCCGACGGCCGGGTCGAGTTCTGGGATCTGGAACGCGGCGCCCGCCTGGGCGCGGCGCAGGTCCCCGGGGTGCAAAAGGCCCTGCCGTTGCCGGACGGTTTCGTCACCCTGGCGGAGGGCCGGATCGTCCGTTGGGGGTGCGGCGGCGAGGCCGAGGCGGCGTGCGCGGCGACAACGTTGGTCGAGACGGGCGCGACCGGGTTGGACGTGTCCGCCGGAAAAGTCCTCGCGGCCGCCGCCGGGCGCATCCAAGTTTTCTCGTCCGCCGGCCGTGCGGAAGAGAAGATCGCCGCCGGCGACGCGATCACGGCGATGATTATGCAAGGCGACCGCGTCGTCGCCGGGTACCGCGACGGTTCGCTGGAAATTCATTCGTTGACGGCGCGGGGAAAAGGCCAGGCGGCGCTGCTGGGCGGCGTCTCCGGAACCCCGGTCCGAGCGCTGGCGTGGATCACGCCGCAGATTCTGGCGGCGGGTTTTGAAAACGGCAAAGTCGGCCTCTGGAACCTGGACGAAGGCCGGCTGGTCGACCAGTTCAAGCTGCACGGGCCGATCGTCCATCTCGTGGTTCGCGACCGGCGCCTGTACGCCGCGACGATCCTCGGCGACTCGCGCGTCGAGGACCTCAGCGCGTACGAACTGCCTTATTGCGCGGTGCTGCGCCAGGTCTGGGCCGATATCCCCGTCGTCTGGGAGAACGAGAAAATTCAACTGCAGCCGGCCCCGACGCGGCATTCGTGCCGCTGACACGATCGGGCAGCGTCTCAGTTTGCCGGCCTGGCGCCCGACGCCTGCGGCCGCGGACCAAAATTGGCTTTGTTTCGTAATTTTGCCGATCTTGCCCTGCGTTGGCCGGCCGTACACCGGCGTTCGCCGTAGGCAAAACGGCATTCAACGCCTTTCATGGGCGGTAACTTATATCAAAATAACGTTATTGGTGAATCGACCCCATTGGCCGTACCCGAAGTGGCTGGCGCCTGCGTCGGCCGGCTCACCCAGCCGTCCGCCAAAAAGGCTTTTATTTAACCGCTAATTCACGCGAATTCACGCGAATAGGACCGGACATGCCGCCGCTTGTTCTTATTCGCGTGCATTCGCGTGCATTCGCGGTTCATTTTCCTTCCTTCGCGGTCCAATTTCAATCACTCGTGTTTACCGGAGTCTGTTCGCGGTCAGTTTACGGCGAACCCTCGTCGTCGGTTTGCGGGACTTCAGTTCTGGAATGCCGCGGGCGATTCGTTCTTTGGCGACCGTCTCCACGGGATAACCGAGCACCTCGGCGAGCAGTTTGTCGGGAAGCCGCCCCAGCGGCTCGCCGTCCCAAAAGCGGCGCTCTTCTTCCGCTTTCTTACGGGCTTGCCAGCTCATGATGCCGCGGACCTTTCTGGCTCCGGAGACAGTGTGGGTGTTGCATCCAAGCCGTTTGGCCAGCGTCGCATCTGACATTTTTCCGAGCGGTTGTTTGTCCCAGTTTATGCCGAGCCGCCGATGCGGTTGGTGCGGCGGAATGCCGCGTCTTGCTCGCGCCACGCCGACGACGCGAGAAGCGCAACCCAGTCGTTCGGCGAGAGCGACGTCCGTCATTTTGCCGAGCGGCTGTTCGTCCCAATTTATGCCCAGCAGCATCGACTCCTGGAAAGGAGCGATGCCGCGCCTGCGTCGCGCCTTCAAAACGGTTGCGCCGCTGCAACCAAACCGTTTGGCGAGCGAAGCGTCCGACACCTTGCCCAGCGGTTGTTTGTCCCAATCGATGCCGAGCGTCGGTGGCGGCTTGTACGCCGGGATGCCGCGCCGTCTGCGCTGCACGGACACGGTGTTGGCGTCGACGCCCAGTTTCTTCGCGAGGGCGACGTCGCTCTCCAATCCGAGCCCGACGGCGTCCCAATCGATTTTCCGCCTCGCTCGCGGATCGAACGGCGGTATTCCCGCCTCGTGGCGGCGATCCCTGGCGAGATCTTCCGACACGCCGAATTTGGCGGCGAAGGCCTTGTCCGTCATCGTTCCCAGTTCGTTCAACGGGACGTTTTTTCGCCGCCACCGCGCGTCGATCGGGCACGGCCGAAGACCCCGTTTTCTCCGCTGTCGCCGCACCGCCGATACAGGCACACCGAGTTTTGCCGCGATCGCCGCGTCCTTTTCGCGGCCGAGCGGAACGCGATCCCAGTCGATTTTTTCGCTCGGCCTGGCGGCAAAGCGCGGAATTCCCATTTTTTCGCGCCAATGCCACACGCTGCGAGACGCCACGCCGTATTTGGCGGCCAATTCACCGTCCGGCATGGTTCCCAGTTCACTCGCAGGGACGACCATTCGTGGCGGCTGACGCCGGGGCGGGCAGGCCGGGATGCCGCGCTTTTTCCGCTGCTCCTGTACGCTGGAATTAGTGATGCCGAGCCGGCGCGCAATGGCCGCGTCCGTCTCGCGCCCCAGCGGAACTTCATCCCAATCGATCCGCGGCTTTTTTCGACTCATCTCGGCGTCCGCCAAAAAGGATTTTACTTAACGCTAATTCGCGCGAATTCACGCGAATAGGACCGGACATGCATCCGCTTGTGTTTATTCGCGTGTATTCGCGGTTCGCCTTCCTTCATTCGCCGATATTTGCGGCTGACCTCGTTCATTCACGATTCTTCGCGGTCCGTTTCTGCCGAACCCGCGGCTACGGTTTGCGCGACTTCAGTTCGGGAATGCCGCGCGCGACTCGCTCTTTCGCGACGGTTTCGACGGGATAACCGAGCCGGTCGGCGAGCGCCCGATCCGTAACTTTGCCCAGCGGTTGTTCGTCCCAATCGACGCGCTGATGCGGCCACGCGCGGCCGTGCGGCGGAATCCCGAGCTGCCGTCGATGATCGGTGACGGTGTGGGTGCTGTAGCCGAGCCGTTCGGCAAGCTCCCGATCGGGAACTTCTCCCAGCGGCAGTTCGTCCCAATTTATGTCGGGAGGCCACCGGCTGAATGGCGGAATGCCGCGCCGTCGCCTGTAGAACAATACGGTCGTGCCGCTGATCCCAAGCTCTCTGGCGAGGGCCGCGTCGGATTGGCGCCCCAACGGCTGCTTGTCCCAATCGATCGAACGACGTTTTTTCCCGCTCATGCCAACCCTCGCACTCCGGCCTCGCCGATCAATGCTTGATCGGTTCGATCTGCGTCGCGCCGGTGAGCGCTTCGATCGAATGCTGCGAGCAGAACGTCGTCATTGAGGATCATTTTTTTCGGTTCGTCGCTCATGCGGCCCTCCTTTGCCCATTGGCCGCGCCCGCGGCGCGGCGGCCCCGACTGTAAGAGCGCCCCCCGCCTTCGCGGGGGCAGGCTTTTCCAGGCGCGATTCACGCGCCGCAGGCGCGGCGGCCCGAACTGTAAGAGCACCCTTCCGGGTGCGATTTGTTCACGCGCCGCAGGCGCGGCGGCCCCAACTGTAAGAGCACCCTTCCGGGTGCGATTTGTTAGATCGCGCCTGGAAAAGCCTGCCCCCGCGAAGGCGGGGGGCGCTCTTACAAACAAAAGATCAAAAATCGCGCCTGGAAAAGCCTGCCCCCGCGAAGGCGGGGGACGCTCTTACAGCGGAAGACGACATGCGGCATCTATTTCCCCGCACGTTCGAGATTCAACGTCAACAATTTCTCCAGAATCTCCTCGTCGGTCAAATGGTCCGCCCAGCCGTACGCGGCCAAGACGGCGGCGTCGAGTTTTTTGTGCGCCAGATCGAGCCACGCCGGGCGCTGGTTATAAAGGTTGGTCAGCGTGCGCTTGGCCAGCAGTTTGGCCGACGCGTCGTCCTTGGCGACGATCCGCGGCCAGCGAACCGTGCCGACGCCGCGGGCGTCGGGATTGTGGACATATCGCGCCCAGGGGCCGTCCGCCGAACCGGGAAATTCGAGCACTTCCTCGCGCGTCCATTCCGGCGGATTGAGCCAGCCGTTGCGCAATTCGTCGAGTTCTTTCGCCGCCGCCGCAATCGCCGTTTCCTGCGCGGGCGTCGGATGCGGCAAGGGGAAGGTTTCGAAACAGGTTGTTGGGGTGTAGCGGAAACCGCTTTCCTTCTCGCGCAACTGCGTTCCCTGGGCGCGAGTCCAGACCTCGTGCGGACGCGAGTGCAAAACGCCGAGAAAATAATCGTCCGATCGGGCGAAAACACAAAGTTGGTGGTCGGGAAGAACCGGCTGCCGCATCCAAGAAAAAACCCTGTGTTTCGACAGAACGGCGGTTACGAGGTAACGATCAAGCGGCCTTATTTTTTTGCGCATCACGAGACAAGGTTCGGCGTGCAACCACCAATATTCGCGATACCGTTTTCTCTTGACTTTGGACCGCTCGGGAAACACCTCTTTTTGAATGTGCGCAAAAGGGCCATCAAAAGCAGAGGCGTTTCTAACATCGTTTTCATTTTCGAAGTCGATGATCCATTGGCCCCTGGGTCTGGCCAACACATCAAATCCATTTGTCCACGGAACAAGGACATCGCTATTTGGCTTAAGATTGGGGCTAGGCTGCAAAAGAAATTCGCGAGCCAGCGCCTGTTCGATGTCGAATTTGCCCGCCTTCACGTCAGCGATAAAACCAATGCCCGCGTTTTCACTCAAACGCTGGGCCAACGTAATGTCCGTTGCGGAGGTCAGATTCGAATTGATCGACGACACGGCCCGACCGTCGAGCGTCTTGACCGTTTCGAGTCCATTGTCGAACGCCACCATACTGACATGTACGTTGGCCCCGTCCAGAACCCATGGTCGGTCAGACTCCGCGAAGAAAATACCTCCCGTATTAATTACTTTCTTCAATACCTCCCGGTTCAAACCGCCGCGAATGCCTTGCGTCGCGAGCAACCCGGCGCGACCGCATCGCCCTTTGTCAATTTCGGTCCTTGCTCGTTCAAACCAATAGCAACAAAGGTCGCTGAATCCCGGTATCCGGTCTTTGTAGAGCTGAAAAAGTTTTTCAACGTATGTGTCGCCGAGCTGACCCCGCAGCATCTTGGTTCCCAAGAACGGCGGATTCCCGACAATGAAATCCACGGCCGGCCATTCCGGCTCTTTCGGATTCTCCGGATCGGACAAGTCGAGAATAGCGTCCATGCACTTGAAGGTGTCGAGGAGGCGGAGGATCGGGTCCTGGGTGACGCCGAAGCCGTTGGCGCGGGTCCATTGGAGGTAGCCGATCCAGATCGTCATTTGCGCCAGGTCGTGCGCGTAGGGGTTGATCTCGATGCCGTGCAGTTGCCAGGGGCCGACCTGGGGAAAGGCGGGCTCGCCCAGGCGCGTGTTGCAGAAGAGGATGACTTCCTTTTCCAGGTCTTTCAATTTTTGCAGGGTGACGTAAAGGAAATTGCCCGAGCCGCACGCGGGGTCGAGCACCTTGACCGACGACAGGCGCAACAGAAAACGGTTCACCAGGCCGATGCTTTCGTCGCGATTCTTGCGGGCGAGCAGCGGCTTTTTCGACGCGTCCGGCAGGTTTTCGATGCGGGTTTTGACGGCGGACCATTCGCGGCGCAGCGGCGTCATCACCACCGGTTCGACGAGGGTTTCGATATCCGCGCGGCTCGTGTAATGCGCGCCGAGTTGCGAGCGTTTCGACGGATCGAGGCCGCGTTCGAACAGCGTGCCGAAAATCGACGGATCGACGCCGCCCCATTCGAGGCGCGACGCGGCGGTGACGGCGGCGATTTCGTCGGGCGTCAATTCGAGGACCGTCGTGTCGTTGAACAGGTTGCCGTTGAAGCGCTTGATGAGGTCGGGGCCGAACAGGCCGCCGTGAGCCATCGCGTCGAACAGCGCCTGCAACGCGCGGGTGAACTGCGCCGGATTGCCCTTGGAATTCTGTAGGACGCGGGCGAACAATTTCGGCGGCAAGAGGCCCACGTCTTCGGCGAACAGGCAAAAGACGATGCGGTCGAGAAAGTGCGCCACCGCCGCCGGGTCCTGCCCGCGGTCGCGCAGCGATTGGGCGAGCGCGGCGATGCGGCCGGCGGCTTCCTCGGTGATCGCCTCGCGCGTCAGGCCGGGGCGCAGCTTTTCCGGTTCGCAGAAGGCGTCGCGCAGCAGTTGCAGATTTTTCGGCTCGGCCAGCGTCGCCAGGGTCATTTCGCGCGGCGTGTCTTTCGTGCCGGTGAAATTGGTGTGAATGACGATGCGGTCCATGTCGCTGACGATCAGCAGCGGCGGGTTTTCCAGTTCGTTGCGATAAAGGAGCAACTGGTCGTAGGCCGCGTCCAGGTTTTTGTGACGGCCTTTGTATTCCCAGCCGAAGCAATCTTTGCGCCACACGTCGGCCCAGCCCTCGCCGCCGCCGTGCTTGGCCGCGCCCTTTTCGAAGCAAAACCATTCGCCGCAGGGGTCGGCCGCGGCGGGCGATTCGCAGCCGAGCAAGTCGCAAATGTCGATGAAATGCGACTGCGAGCCCTGGCGCTCGCGCAATTCGGATTTGCTCCATTTGGCGACAAATTCGGCGACGTTCATGTTAGTTGGTTGCCCCGCGTCGTTGGAACCGGCGCACTATATCACGGAACGCACGGCTGTAAGAGCGCCCACGCCTTCGCGGGGGCAGGCTCTTCCGGGTGCGATCTATGAAAATCGCGCCTGGAAAGGCGCTCTTACAGAAGAAAGAAATCGCGCCTGGAAAGGCGCTCCTACAGAAGAAAGAAATCGCGCCTCGAAAGGCGCCGAATCATCTGTAAGAGCACCCTTCTGGGTGCGATCTGTGAAATCGCGCCTGGAAAGGCGCTCTTACAGAAAGAGGAGATCGCGCGTGGAAAAGCCTGCCCCCGCGAAGAGCCTGCCCCGGCGCAGGCGGAGGCGGGGGGCGCTCTTACAGACGATGACGATCGCCGCTGATTGAAAATGTCGGCCGAGAATGCCATGCTGACGTCAAGCTGAAATTTCCACTTGCTGCGGATGGCGCCCGAACATGGCCGTATTGTTGTTTTCGACAGGCAAAGACCGGCAGGACTATTACACCCTGGACGCGGCGGAAGCGTGCGTCGGCCGCGACGCGGCCTGCGACATTGCGCTCGCCGACGCCAGCGTCTCGCGGCGGCACGCGCTGATCGTCCGGCGGGGCGGCGCCTTCGAAATCGAAGACCTCGGCAGCAAAAACGGGGTTTTCGTCGACGGCCAGGCCGTGACGCGCGGCCGGCTGACGAACGGCGCCGCCGTGCGCTTCGGCAACGTCGAGGCGAAATTCCTGGAGCAATTCAGCGAAGAGGTTTCCCTGGCCGGCGTCGCGGACGACGCCACGCGCTTGTTCGCTCGCGCCGAATTGTCGCCCCATCTGCGAAAACTGCAGCGCCTGTACGAATTGGCCGAGGAGGCCGGCCGGGCCGAAAGCGAGGCCGCGATCGCGCAGACGGCACTGGATATCGTCCTGCGGGAAATGGGCTGCGAAAACGCGTACGTCGGCTTTTGCGACGAATCGTCGCGGTCGATTCGCAGCGATTTTCACCGGACGGCGGCGGGCCGGGCGGAACGGTTCGCCTTGTCGCGGACGATCCTGGCGAAGGTGCTGGCGTCCGGCCGGCAACTGTTGGTCGCCAACGCCGGCGCGGAAACCGATTTGCGGAATTTGGCGAGCATCGCGGCCGCTTCGACCAAATCGGTGTTGTGCGTGCCGGTGCGGGCCGCCGGCCGGGTTCTCGGCGTCTTGTACGCGGACACCCGGTTCAACGTGCGGCCGTTCACCGACGACGACCTCGCGTTCGCCGGCGCACTGGCCTCGTTGTTGGGGGCGATCGTCGGCAACCTGCGGCTCATCGTCGGCCTGCGCGAGGCCAACAAGGCGCTGCAAGAGCGCTGCGACGGCATCAAACTCATCGGCGGCGCGCGGATCGCCGCGGTGCGCGAGCAGTTGCGAAAATTCGCCGGCAAGGGCGCCGCGACCGTGCTGATTCTCGGGCCGAGCGGTTCGGGGAAGGAGCTCGCGGCGCGGCTGATTCACCGGCAGTCCAACCGCGCGGAGAAGCCGTTCCTCGACGTCAACTGCGCCGCCTTCCCGAAGGACCTGATCGAAAGCGAGTTGTTCGGCCACGTCAAAGGGGCTTTCACTTCTGCGACCGGCGATCGCCGCGGTTTGTTCCAACTCGCGAACGGCGGCTGCCTGTTTCTCGATGAAATCGCCGAAATGCCGCACGACTTGCAAGGCAAGCTGTTGCGCGTCCTGGAAACCGGCGAGTTTCGGCCGGTCGGCGCGGACCGCACCGTGAAAGTCGACGTGCGCATCATCGCCGCCACCAACAAAGACCTGCGCGAACTGGCCAAAAAAGGCGGCTTTCGCGAGGACTTGTACTATCGGCTCAACGTGCTGACGGTGACGATCCCGCCGCTGGCCGACCGGCGCGAAGACATCCCGGAATTGTGCGCCCATTTCCTGACGGCGCTCTGCGGCCGGATCGACACGCGCGCGCGCGGTTTGTCGCCCGCCGCGCTCGAGTGCTTGCAGCGGCACGATTGGCCCGGCAACGTCCGCGAACTGCGCAACGTCATCGAGCGCGCGCTGTATATCTGCGAAAGCGAAACGATCCAGCCCGAACACCTCGTGGGCCTGGTCGACGACGAAGCGTACGACGACGCCTCCGCCGAGGCCGCCGAGCCGGTCGAGGGCGGCCGCTTGGAGCGCGAAATCGAAGAATTGGAGCGCGTCCGCCTGCGCGAGGCGCTGGAACGCCATCATTGGAATCGTTCGCGCGCCGCCGCCGAGTTGGGCATCGCGCGCAAAACGCTGTTTGCGAAATTGAAAAAGTACGAATTGTAGACGGCGAGGCCCGTCGCACGGCAACGGCGGCTTTCGCGTAGGCCAAATTCGTATAAAATATGGGCCGTGCGGCGGCGGGAATTCGCCCCGAACCAGGATCCGAGCGGAGAAAATGGACGATTATCTGGAACTGCTTTTTCACGGGGGGCCGCTGGACGGCCGCACGCAACGTTGCTTTGGCGGAACCGCGGTCATCGGCCGCGACCCGCAGAACGACATTTCCCTTCCCTCGCCCGGCCTGTCGCGCCGCCACGGACGCCTGGCGGTGGAGGACGGCGTCTGGAAATATCAAGACCTGAACAGCTTCAACGGCACGCTGGTGCGGCGGGCCGACGGGACCGAGGTGTGGTTGACCGGTCCCGTTCGCGCGGCGATTCCGCTCCGCGAGGGCGATCGGCTCGTGCTCGGCGATTCCGAAATCGAAATCCATATTCGCCCGGCGGATGACCCGGCCAACGTCCGGAGCTTCACGATGGAGATCGTCCATCGCGTCGGGTTGCGCGACCTGGAGGCGGACGGCGACGCGACCGACGACGCCTCGGCGCGCATGCTGCGCGTGTTGCACCGTTTCGTGAAGCGCCTCGGCCAGGCGGCGAGTCACAACGAAGTGTTGCAGGAATTGTTGCGCTTCGTGTTGAAACTCAACGACCATGCCGAACGGGCGCTGTTGATCGAGGTCGCCGACGGCCAGGCGCTGGCGACCATGGGCTTCGACCGCGCCGGGCGCGACCTGGCGCCCGACGGCTTGGAATTCAGCCGCGGGGTAGTGGAGGAAACGCTGCACCGCCAGGACGGCTTGTTAATCTTGGACGCGCCGGAAAACTTCCCGTCGCATTCGTTGGTCAAGTTGCAAGTGCGGTCGTTGATGTCGGCCCCGCTCTGGGACGCCGACGCCGTGCGCGCGATCGTGTTGGTCGAAGGCGGCTCGACGGCCAACGTTTTTCGACCGGCCGATCTGCGGCTGATGATGTTTTTCGTCTATCACGCGTCGCTGGTCATGGGCCAACTGCGCCTGATCGGCGAGTTGCACAGCGCGTTTCAGTCGAGCGTCAAGGCGCTCGTGCGGTCGCTGGATATGCGCGACCCGAACACCAGCGCCCACAGTTTGAAGGTCCAGACGCTCGCGTTGCAGATCGCGAAACAGATGCGGCTGCCGCCCGATCGCGAGGAAGTGCTGCGGTACGCGGCGATGCTGCACGATATCGGCAAGATCGCCATCCCCGACGAGATTCTGCTGGGCAAAGGCGCCCTCGACGAACGGCAACGCGAAACGATGAGCCGGCACGCCCAATACACGCGCGAGGTGCTCGACCTGATCGACTTTCCGCGACGGCTGCGCGACGTGCCGCTGGCGGCCTCCGCGCATCACGAGCGGCTCGACGGGCGCGGCCCGCTCGGATTGAAAGGCGAACAGATTCCGCTCGAGGCGCGGATCATCGCCGTCGCCGACGTCTTCGAAGCGCTGACCGCGACGCGCACGTATAAATCGAGCAACCGCACCGCCGAAACGCTGGCGCTGCTGCGCAAAATGGCCGGCGCGGCGCTCGATCCGGCCGTGATCGCCGCCCTCGAAAAGGCCATCTTGTTCTGACCGGCGGGGCGCGGCGCGCGACGCGCCGGGCGCCGAACAGGCGACCCGCCGCCGCGTTGCGGACGGCCGATCGCGGATTGAAAATACCGGTCCAACTTGTCATAATGAACAAAATTCAACATTTTCATGTGCGGCGGATGGGGCGCCTGAGTTGACTGCTCCGAAAACCATCGGTCCGTATCAGATTATTCAGCCGCTCGCCGCCGGCGGCATGGGCCAGGTTTATCTGGCGAAAAAGACCGGCGAGGGCGGCGTCGAGGTGACGTGCGTGGTGAAGACCATCCTCGCGGCGCACGCCGCCGAGGAGCCGTTCGTCGGCATGTTTCTCCGCGAGGCGCGCATCCTGTCCTCGTTGCGGCACCAAAACATCGTGCCGTTGTTCGATTGCAGCCGCGTGGACGGCACGCTGTACCTGGCGATGGAGTACGTCGAAGGCCACGACCTGCGCGACGTGCTGCGGCAGGCGGAGGAGTCCGGCCGGCCGATGCCGCTGGCGGTGGCGCTGCGCATCGCCAGCGAAGCCCTCAACGGCCTGGCCTATGCCCACAGCTACGTCGCCGCCGACGGCCGGCCGCTGAACATCGTCCACCGCGACCTGACGCCGACGAACATTTTGCTGTCTCGCGAAGGCGCGGTGAAGCTGGTGGATTTCGGCATTGCCAAAGACGCGATGTCCGAAAATTACACGGACACGGGCATCATCAAAGGCAAGTTGCACTATTTGTCGCCGGAACAATTTGAAGGCCGGCCGCTCGATTGCCGCGTCGACGTGTTCGCGATGGGCGTCGTGCTCTACGAAATGGCGACGGGCCGCAAACCGTTCGACGCCGAACCCACCGCCGCGCTGATCGCGCAAGTGCTGCGCGGCGATTACCCGCCGGCGTCTGCCGTTGCCGGCGCGCCCGCCGAACTCGACCGCCTGCTCGCCCGGGCGTTGGCGAAGAAACCGGAAGACCGCTTCGCGTCGGCGGGCGCGATGCTGGCCAACTTGGAAAAGCTCGCGCTGCGCCTCGGTCCGTTGCCGATCAGCGGCTTGCGCGACTACTACCGGGCATTGTTCGAAACCACGCCGCTGCCGCCGCTGGCCGGCGACGACGTCCCGGCCAGCGCAGCGCAAACGGCGCCCGTGTTGAAACCGGCGCCGTCGACCGCGGGGCCGACCGGTCAGGCGTCGCGGCCGTGGTCGTTCGCGTCGCCGGCGAAGTCCGTTACACGCGATAAATCCGACGGCGCAGCGACCCTGCCTCACACCGACCCGACCGTTCCCCTGTCGCCGACGCACCGGAACGTGTTGTCCGGGCGCGACGGCGCGTCGGGCGCGGTCCGACCGAAGACCCGCGCCTTCTGGTTGTCGGCCGGAGCGCTATTGATTGTTTTGCTCATCGCCGGGGCCGTCTTGTTGAACAAGCGCTCGCCAAGCGGTTCGCCCGTTGGTTCACAACCTACGGTCAAAAAGGCCCAAGCGGCGTATCGCATGGTCCGCGTACCGGGCGGTTCGTTCACGATGGGCTGCTCGCCCGGCGATTCGGAGTGCGACCCCGACGAAAGGCCCACGCATCCAGTGCGGGTGAACGCCTTCTGGATGGACGCGATGGCGGTGACGCAGGCGCAATTTGAAGGCGCCATGGGATCGAATCCGAGTCACTTTACCGGCTGCCCGAACTGCCCGGTGGAACGCGTCACCTGGGACGAGGCACGCAGCTATTGCGCGAAAGCCGGAGGGCGCCTGCCGACGGAGGCGGAGCGGGAGTTCGCGGCGCGGGGCGGAATGACGGGCCCGCAGTACGGCCCTGTCGACACGGTGGCGTGGCATGCGAAGAACTCCGGCGAGACGACCCACCCCGTGGGGCAGAAACAGCCGAACGCGTACGCGCTTTACGACATGCTGGGCAACGTGTGGGAGTGGTGCGCGGATTGGTACGACGAGAAGTACTATGCGAAGTCGCCGGCGGAGAACCCGCAGGGCGCTTCATCGGGGACGCTGCGGACGTTTCGCGGCGGTTCGTGGTTCACGGCGCCGGGAACCGTGCGCGCAACGGCCCGGAACGGCGATTATCCCATTTTCCGCAAGTTTGACGTCGGGTTTCGCTGCGTGCGGGACAAGAACTGACAGCGAGCGCCACGCCGACGCCGAGGACGACGGAACAAACCTTGTTGCACTTTCTGCGACACTCCCTCCAATCGAGGGGGTGACGCAACAAAAAACCTCGTGAAATCAATAAGATGGGATGATGGAGGCGGCGGGAGTCGAACACGAAGTGCGCAAACGAAAAACATACGTGATTCCAGCATCTTGCCAACATATCAATAAGTTACCTTGATCGAGAGGGACGGTTGAACACGCAAACTTACGCGAACCGGCGCAAAATTCGGCACAAAATCTGTTACTGTAACAGGCCCGCAGTTTAGCCCAACTTCGCCAGTTCAGGGGTCGTGATTCTGTAAATTCGCATACTTAGC